>CAZKYJ010000679.1:0-3562 GCA_964556355.1 uncultured Verrucomicrobiales bacterium
GCCGCCCGGCGGTGGCCTCCATCGTGCGGCTGGCGGCGGTGGCCTCGTAGCCGTTCATCACCGGCATCTGGATGTCCATGAGGATGACGTCGAAGCGTTCCTTTTCCGCGAGGTCGGCGGCCTCGCGCCCGTTGCTGGCGACGGTGACCTCGTGCCCGCGACGGGTAAGGAGATTGACGGCGACCACCTGGTTGACCCGCCCGTCCTCGGCCAGGAGGATGCGGAGCGTCGCCGCTTTCTCGACCGGGCCATCGGTCTGCATCCGGACGATCTGGTCGCGGGTCGAGACGCCGAGGGTGTCGCCGATGGCGTCGAGGAGGTCGGACTGCTTGACCGGTTTCGTCAGGTAGCGGGCGATGCGGTTCTCGGCGAGCTGGGCGGGGCCGGGCGGGCTGCCGGCCGAGGACAGGATGAGGATCTCGGGGGAGCCCACATCGCCGCGAGCGCGGAGCTGGCGGGAGAACTCGATGCCGTCCATCTCCGGCATCATCAGGTCGGAGATGGCGAGCTGGAACGGGCGGTTTTCGGCGGCGGCACGGGCGGCCATCTCCAGCGCCTCGGCTCCGCCGGACGCCAAGGTCGGTGACAGCTCCCAAGAACGGAGCATCTCGTCGAGGATCTTGCGGTTGGTCCCGTTGTCGTCGACGACCAGGACCCCCAGCCCCCGCAGGGTCTCGGGCGCGCCGGGAAGGGGCGGGTTGTCATCGGCAATGCCGAACTCCGCGGTGAAGTGGAAGGTGCTGCCCTTGTCGGGCTCGCTGGTGAGCGAGATGGTGCCCCCCATCAGTTCGACCAGCTGCCGCGAGATGGTGAGGCCGAGCCCGGTGCCGCCGAACCGCCGGGTGGTGGAGGTATCCGCCTGGCTGAAAGATTCGAAGATCAGGTGCTGCTTGTCTTCGGGAATGCCAATCCCGGAGTCGGAGATGGCGAACTGCAGGCGGATCGACCCGTCGTTCCGCTCGGCCGCGTCGACGGAGACGACCACTTCCCCTTCGGAGGTGAACTTGATGGCGTTGCCGACGAGGTTGACGATGATCTGCCGGAGCCGCCCGAGGTCGCCGATGAGGGCGTCGGGCAAGGCGGGAGGGATGTGGTAGGCGAGCTCGAGCCCTTTCGAGGCGGCGCGGACCGCGAGGGTCTGCAGGGTGTCGCCGAGCGAGTCGCGGAGGTTGAAGCGGTGCGGGTCGAGCTCGAGTTTCCCGGCCTCGATCTTCGAAAAGTCGAGGATGTCGTTGAGCAGCTCGAGCAGCGAGTCCGCCGAGTTCTTCACGAGGACGGCGTACTCGTGCTGGGCGGGGTCGAGTTCGGTGTTGAGGAGGACCTCGGTCATGCCGATGATCCCGTTCATGGGCGTGCGGATCTCGTGGCTCATGTTGGCCAGGAAGTCGCTCTTGGCGCGGTTGGCCTCCTCCGCGGCGAGCTGTGCCTGGTGCATGGCCTCGATCGCGACCTTGCGTTCGGTGATGTCCCGCGAGATCCCGAAGGTGCCGACGGCGTTGCCCTGCTCGTCGCGGAGCACTTTTTTCGTGGTGGACGCCCAGGTGGTATGCCCGTCCGGCCAGGTTTCTTTTTCTTCCTGGTTGATGATGGGCTCGCCGGTGCGCATGAGCTCCTGCTCGTCGTCGTAGGCCTGCTGGGCGTGCTCCGGCGTGAAGAAGTCGAAATCGCTCTTACCGATGGCCTCGGCGGGGTCGCCGAGGCCGTGCTTCTTGGCCAGCGCACGGCTGATGCGGAGGAACCGGCTCTGGCGGTCCTTGAAGTAGACGGCGTCCGGGAGGCGCTCCATGAGGGTGTTGAGGAGGCGGCGGTCGGTGAGGTGTTCGGGGAGGCCGCGCTCGTGCTCGACGAGCCGACGTGCCACCCGGAGGCGGCGCGGAAGCTCGCGGGCATCGATCGGGCTGCGGAGGGCGTCATCGCAGCAATCCTCGTCCGGACACGAGCACTCCCCCAGAACGACGAGGTAGGGAAGCGATCCTCTCCGGCGGTGTTTGATCTCCAATAGCAGGGGGGCATCGCCCCCGATGATCATGTCGAACTCGCCGGAGGCCGCGCGGGCCAGTGCGTCGGCACGGTCGCAGGCCGTGATGGTGACCACGCCCTCGCGGTTGCAGTGGGTCGTGATCGCCTCTGCGCACGGGTTGGCAATATCCGTGAGAAGAATTTTCATGGACTGGGGGTTGTCAGGCGCAGAGGATCAGGGCTAGACATGACGCCGAAGCTCGCCCCGCTGCAAGTGGAAAACCCCCTCCAGGCGGCGTTCTCAGGCGATTGTTCTAGTTCGCATCCATCTCCGAGAGTGTCGTCGGTACTGTGCCCCCGATCCCGATTTCGACAAACCGGTTCCGTTCGCCGGGATTCTCTTCCACATATTTTTCGAGGAGGTTGTAGCTCGTCTCGAAGCGGACGATCCGCTTGGTCTCGGGATCGCGCAGGCAGCAGATCCAATATTTATAGATCCATCCGCCGACGTTCGAGCTGTTCTTGTCCTCGTCGAACTCCAGCTCGAAGGTTTTGAAGTCGATCTCGCGCCGTGCGGAGTCCGGTGCCGCAGGGATGAGGAGCGTCTCTTTGGTGCGCACCTGATAGTGCTTCCTCCGGTCCCGGTAGAGCGCCTTGGTGTCGGCACAGATCACGGAAATGGTGGCTTCGACCGGGGGGATCGGCGTGAGCGCCTCCTCGCCCTCGATGACGAGGCGCGGGATGAGCCAGAGGTGGCGCATGTACGAGCTGTTCGACTTCAGCTTGTCGTTGTCCCGGATGGCTACCTGAATCTTCAGCGGGGGATAGCGGTCGTAGATGCCGCGTTCCCGCGCGAAGGCGACCAGGGCCTCCCGGTTTGCGGGATCCAGCCGGGCGAGCTTCATCTTCTTGCGCTTGCTCCCGTGGATGTAGTGGAGCGTGGTGTCGGTCACCGACTCGACATCGACCTCGATCTCGCCGGTCTTCGCCGCACTGACGACGGTGAAGAGAGCCTCCGCGGCGGCGTTGCCGGGCAGGCAGGAGAGCACGAGACCCAGGGCGATGGCGATGGCGGGCCGGGTGGCTTTCATCTTCTTAGTAAACCATGCCTGCGGGGAGCGCGTCAAGCGTTCCTGCGCCCGCGCAGCTGGTTCCCGTCGTATCGTCAGCCGCATGAGCCGCCCCGCTGACCCCGACGCCCACCGTGCCCTCCTCGCCGCCCGCGAGCCGGAGCCCGATGACCGCCCGGTGATGCGGCAGCGCTGGTCGGCGCTGCTTTTCCTGCACTGGGAGGTTTCGGTCGCCGAGATCCAGGCCCGTCTGCCGGACGGTCTCGCGGTCGATACCCACGCGGGTCGTGCCTATCTCGGGGTGGTGCCATTTTTCATGCGCCGCGTCCGTCCGACCTGGGGATTCGCAGTGCCCTGGCTTTCGAATTTTCTCGAGCTGAACGTGCGCACTTACGTGGTGGACAAGAACGGAGTTCCCGGGGTCTGGTTCTTCTCGCTCGACGCCGATCAACCGGTGGCGGTCGAGCTGGCGCGGCGGTGGTTTTGTTTGCCCTACGAGCACGCGGCGATGGCCGCGCAGGTCGGGGGCGCGA
>CAZKYJ010000680.1:0-3560 GCA_964556355.1 uncultured Verrucomicrobiales bacterium
GCCACCCGAAGGTGATCGCCACCCCCCACGTCGGAGGGTTCACCACCGAGAGCATCGACCGGGCAGTTTCGGTGGCGGTTGACCGCTTGCTCGACTCCCTCGCGTCCTGAGCTGCTCGCAGACCACTACTCCTCGCAGTGCCGACCGCGAGCGGCCCCCTATCGGAGCCCTCCAGCGGCCCGTCATCCCAAAAGCCTTCCGTCGTCCCGTAGGCAAGTGACGGCCCCACCCCCAAAACGATGACCGACAGCCGTCCACCCTTCTCCGACAAATCGTCCTTCTTCCACTCGGATTTTTCGAACCATGACACGTCGCCTCGCGAAAACGAAATAAACACGTTTGCTATCTCGTTCAGGTTCATGTGGTCGTTCACTGCCCGATAGTGCTCCGCTAAAGAAGCGCCTTGATCCTCCAGCAGGAATCCCCGCTTCGGGTCACCCGAAGTTTGCACGTAGGTCATCTCGTCCGATCCAAGGATCGCGAAGTTGCAGGAGCTACCATCTATCGCCTCGAATCCCGCCAGGACCTCCTCGTCGGTGGGATTCTCGCGGCTGGGAGCGCCCCCGGCTTCGAATTTCATTCATCGATGATCTTTGATCCGCGCCTCCCTCCGGAAGTCGGGCCGCGGCATGCTTGTGGAGGCTCTTCGAAAGTGCGGGGAAGGTCAGTATCGCGGCGGCAATTTGTCCGGCTCTCACCTGTTCGAAGGTCGGCCTCCCGACCATTCGCGATCCCGTCGGAGGCTTCCACTTCGGCTTGCCGTACCGGAGCTGTCTGGTGAAATCTTCGATCGCTCGTCTCGCCGTCATCGGCAGATAGGATTTCCGTCCAGCATCCGCGGAAAGGCGAACCGGAAGACACGCAGACACGGCCTCACTCGGTATGCGACTTCCCGCCTCTTTCATTGATCGCAACCCCTAGGCCACCCTGTCTCATCATTCCGTCGTTTCCTTGACCAAGCCCTACCATCCGTTCTTCGTTATCGCAGCGAATCACCCCGATCCGGTTCGTTCGCGGAAGTGGCAATGTCATGCCTCGCGAAAGCCGCGAGAGCCACGCCGATGCCAATTCCTGAGAGAGCCGATCCTATCCTGCAGCCCCTGCGAACCGCCGGGCGAATGATAGGGCGACGGGGAAATCAAAGGCTGTCGAACTTATCATGCGAGCGCGGACGATATCCCTGCCGAGTCGGACGAGGAGGGACAAGGACTTCCCGGCCCGGCCCGTTGCGACTCGTAAGGTACGCGATGCCGCCTTCCGTCCGTTTCCGCAGGACGGTCGACTGTTTTGTGAAGGCGGGCAAAAGCCTCTTCCCGGAACCCTTGGACAAGAACCTCAGCCGGGCGGAGGGAAGCGAGGTCGCTACCGGGCGCTCCGCGCGGGGCCCCCGATCACGCAGATAGGGTTCCGTCGGGGGGAGCAGACCGACCCTGCCCGTCACCGACCCCTGATCGAGGCAATCGCCCCTTGGCCTCCGTGACGAATCTGTTACTGAGTGACAAAACCCTCCCACAACGGGACTGGTGCGATGGGGCCATATGACTGATCCGGTTGCAGGTGCCGAGGAGATACCCTCTGCGCCGCGCCCCGATCCCCCGCTGCCGTACTGATCACCGAGGTCCTCTACACCGAGGTCGGCTCCGACCCCCAGGGGGAATGGGTTGAGGTTTACCACAATGGCATCGCCATCGTCGACCTGACCGATTGGAGCGTGGGGGACGAGGAGATCGAGGGTGCGAGCAGCGGGACCGAGTCCATCTATTTGTTCCCCGCGGGCTCGACGATCGCGCCGGGGGAGGTGCAGGTGATCTCCGTGGGAGCCGATGCCTTCCTCTCGACCTATGGGTTCCTTCCGACCTATGAGGTGGCCTCCGGCGGCAACCATCCCGCGGTGCCGAACCTCACGCTAAACTCCGCCTGGGATCCCGACGGCGGGATCATCAACATGAGCAACACCCAAGACCAGGTCTTGCTCCGCAACGCCGATGGCACCGAGGTCGAGCGGATCGCCTGGGGGCCATCGTCGTCCCAGCTCGACCCCAACGCCGAGGCCGACGGCCAAAGCTGGCACCGGACGAACCTGGCCGTTGGCCCTGGGGCTCGCGTGGATCGCGCTCCCGTTCCCGGCGGTTGCGGATATCCCGTTCCGGATCACCCTCGACCCGCCCACCATGGAGTGGCCGACGGTACCCGGGCGCACCTATCATATCGAAGAAGGAACCACGCTTTCGTCGTGGACGCCGATCGGCGGTTCGGAATTCGTCGCCCCATTCGCCGAAGCCCTCGCGCGCGGGGTCGATGTCCGCATCATCACCGGGGTCGATGACGGGGCGGTCCCTGAACTCGCCGCCGCATTGCCGGGCCGCGTGCTCGTCTGCCACAATCCCGCAGGCGATCCCGACGGCTGCCACGGTGGCCGCATCCACCACAACAAGTTCTTCGTGTTCTCCGAGCTCGCCGACGGGACGGAGAACTGCGTCGTGCAGTCTTCGGCCAACCTGACCGACCTCCCGCTTATCAACGCCAACAACACAGTTGTCTTGCGGAACGTCGCGGCGCTCTCCGGTGCCTACCTCGACTATTGGGACGCCCTCTCGGTCGATATCGACGATCTCAACTTCTACCGGACGGTGGCATCTCCATCCGGGGTGGAAGCGCACTACTTTCCCCGCGCCGCGGCCAATGGCACCACCGGCTCGCTCGATCCGGTGGTGGAGATCCTCCGCGACGTCCGGCCCGCTGATGGCGGCTCCATCCACGTGGCCATGGCCTTCTGGACGGCGCCGCGCAGCGCCATCGTCAGCTGGCTCTCGGCCTTCCGAAGCGTCGGGATGGAAGTCGGCGTCCTCGTCGATGCGGAGGACACCAGCACCACCATCAAGAACGCCCTCAGCACGGGGGAGATCACGCCCGCCACTTTCCCCCACCGGCACTCGAAATACCTGCTGATCGATGCCATGTGGCGCGGTGCCCGCCAGAAGATCGTCCTGACCGGATCGCACAACTACACGGGGTCGGCGCTCACCGTGCACTAGCCGTCGGGGTGCGGTGGCGTTGGCCCGCCGCCGGAACGGGGTCGAGAGGCGCGCCCGAGGAGTGCGCCGTGTTGGATGGCGCCTTCCTCCCGCCCAAGTGAGAAGCGGATCCTGAACTGGTGGCCCGATTGAACTTCGGGCGTTCCGGTGGCTGATTGCCCGTCCATGCCCACCATACGCATCCCTATCCTCCTCCTCCTCACCCTTGGCATGCTCGCCGCCGAGGAGGAACCCCCGCCCGGGTCGCCACCGCCCTTCGCGGAGTGGGGGGAGGAGGCACTGCGGGTCGTCCACGAAGACCTCTGGATGCCAGAGCGGGAGCTTTATGCCGAAGACTATGCCATCGGGGACGGGCGCCGCGGTCATCCCTCGTTCATGTGGGGCGTAGGGGTTCAACTCTCCGCTCTGGTCGCCGCCGCCCGCGTCGAGCCGGATCGTTACCTGGCATCGGCCTGCGCCTACGCCGATGCAATCCAGGTCTACTGGCTCGAGCATGACGGGATCGCCGGCTACGACGTGCAGCCC
>CAZKYJ010000681.1:0-3557 GCA_964556355.1 uncultured Verrucomicrobiales bacterium
CCGAGCGAAAGTCCCGCCGCCACCGTCGTCGTCCCGTCCCCCGACGTGGCGCTTGCGCCGGAGCCCGCCCCGGCCGAGGAGCCAGCCCCCGACCCATCACCCCCCCCACACCGGCTGAAATCGTCGCGCCCACCCCGCTACCACAGCCGGCCGCCCTCGCCCCCATCGAGCAGGCCGAGGGCGTCTTGGCGGAACCCCGTGCGGCACTCCTCGGCTTCCTTCGCGCCGAGGACTGGGTCGAGCGCGGGCGCTACGTGCAAAACCCCGACCGCACGCTCCCCGAGATGGAGGACTACTACAAGGAGCACGAGGACGGACCGATCAATGTCACTTCGATCACCTTTCAAAACAGCGAGCCCGTCCCGTCCGGCGAGTTCACGTTTTACGTCTTCCACATCACCACCGACGAAGTCCCCGAGGGATTCCCCGTCTCGGTCGAAGAGACCGCTGACGGCCACCTCATCGACTGGCAGTCCTGCGTTGAGTTCAAATACCTCCACCTCCCCAACTTCCTGGCGAACTTCCAGGAAGCGCCCGAAAACTTCCACGTCATCCTGCGGCGCTCCCATTATTTCGATGACAGCATCCCCAATCTCGACCAGCTCTACACCTTCCGGATCGAGCCACCGATCCCCGGCTATGAAGGCTACGCATTCGTCCCGAAAACCTCCTCGCTGCCCGATACCAAATGGGGCTACATCTTAAAATGGTCGAACGTCTCCTACCTCGTGGTCACCCTGCAGTGGCACGAGACCAAATCTGGTAGCCGTTACGTGGTTCTCAAAGACGTTGTGCAGAGCAACTCGCGCACCGACTCCTCGACCCCGCCCGATTCGGGCAACGGCTAGCCGGGCAACCCCTGCCCGGGTTCGCGCGGCGGCGTTAGATCGGTCGCGCGCCCCACGTTCCCCTAGGCAGATCGCGCTAACGGCCCCGCCGAACATCATGCTACCACCCCGTCAAATTGCCCTCTCCGTCGCAGCCACCGCGTGCCTCGCGACGGCGGCGGCAAGGGAACCCCACTGGAGCCTGCAACCCCTCCAGCCCGTCGCGCCCCCCGCGCTCGGCTTCGGCTGCGCCATCGACAACTTCGTGGCGGCACAACTTGGCGATGCCGGGCTGGAGCTCTCCCCTCCCGCCGATCCACACACCTGGCTGCGGCGGGTCTATTTCGACCTGATCGGACTGCCTCCCACGCCGCAGGAGCTGGCCGCCTTCCTCGATGACAGCGCTCCGGATGCCCGCGAACGCGTCGTGGAGCGCCTCTTGGCCAGCCCCCGCTACGGCGAACGCTGGGCCCGGCACTGGATGGACGTCGCCCGCTATGCGGAGACCCATGGGCACGATGAAGACGCGATCCGCGAGAACGCCTGGCCCTACCGCGACTGGCTCATCGGGGCGTTCAACGATGACCTTCCCTACGCGGAGTTCGTCCGCTCCCAGCTCGCCGGCGATGCCATGACCCCGGACGCCACTGTCGCCACCGGCTTTCTCGCCTGCGGCCCGTGGGATTCCAGCTCGCAGCAGGGGATCCAAGACGGTACCACCGATAAAAAAATCGCCCAGTACCTCGACCGCGACGACATGCTCACCGCCACCATGTCGGCGTTCGCGAGTACGACGGTCCACTGCGCCCGGTGCCACGACCACAAGTTCGACCCGGTGACGCTCGAGGACTACTACGCGCTCCAAGCCGTGTTCGCCGGGGTCGACAAGATCGACCGCCCCTACGGCGAGGAACCGCCCCCGGAAGCCTGGGTGGTCATGGCGCCTACCGAGGTCATCTCGGCCAGCGACACCCCCGCGGATGTCCAGCCGGACGGGGCGATCATGTTCGGTGGGGAGGCCCCCGAAACCGACACGACCACCATCATCGGCACGAGCCCGCTGGCGGTGATCACGGGGCTGCAGATCGAGGCGATGGCCGATCCGTCGCTGCCGGCGGGCGGCCCGGGAAGGGCACCGAACGGCAATTTCCATCTTTCCGAAATCGCCGTGAACATCGGCGGACGCGCGGTTTCCATCCGGCAGGCTGCGGCGGACTTCAACCAGGACGGTTGGAGCATCGACAAGGCGCTCGACGGCGACCCGTCGACGGCCTGGGGGATCCACCCCGCGGAACAGGCTTCCCACCGCGCCGTCTTCACCTTCGCCGCCCCGATCTCGTCCTCCGCCGCTGAAACGGTCTCCGTCGAGCTCGCGCAATTGCATGGGGGCGGACACACGATTGGACGCCTGAGGATCTCGCTCACCGACGACCCGGAACCCGGCATCGGTTTGCACCCGGAATTTCGCACCCGGGTCTTCGCGGTGGCCAGTGACTTCCCCGCCATGGGGAACTTCAAACCCGCGGGGGGACCGCGCGAGATCCACGTCCTCGACCGGGGGGACGTCCTTTCCCCGCTCGCCCCCGCGGTGCCCGGCGCCCTCGGCTGCATCGCGGGACTGCCCGCCCGCTTCGACCTGCCCGACCCCGGCGACGAGCGCGCCCGGCGCATGGCGCTGGCCGACTTGTTGGTGCACCCCAAGAATGTTCTCACCTGGCGCTCCATCGTCAACCGCTTCTGGCACTACCACTTCGGCCGCGGGATCGTGGGCACGCCGAACGACTTCGGCGAGATGGGAGACGCGCCCACCCATCCCGACCTGCTCGACTGGCTGGCCCTCGAATTTCGCGACCGCGGGGGCAGCTTCAAATGGCTGCACAAAACCATCGCCCTCAGCGCCACCTACGGGCAGTCATCCGGAGAGTGCGCGGACGGCCTCGCCGCCGATCCCGAGAACCGGCTCCTCTGGCGGATGAACCGTCGCCGCTTGGACGCCGAGTGCATCCACGACGCCATTCTCAGCTTCTCCGGGATGCTCGACCTCTCCATGGGTGGCCCGTCGGCGAGGCAGTTTCACGCCAGCAAAGGCGTGCACGTCACCCCGGTGCTCGACTACCTCGGCTTCGATCCCGACGACCCTGCAAATTTTCGACGCAGCGTCTACCGCTTCGTTTTCCGCACCGTTCCAGACCCGCTCATGCAGGCGCTCGACTGCCCGGATGCGTCCCAGGCAGCACCCCGGCGCGAGACCGGCACCACGCCCTTGCAGGCGCTTGCGCTGCTCAACAACCCGTTCCTCGTCCGGCAATCCGAGCACCTCGCGGCCGATCTCGAACGCACCGCATCCCTCCCGGACGAGCGGATCGACAATCTCTTTCGCCGCGCCTTCGGGCGCCCAGCCACCACGGCCGAACGCGCTCAAGTCGCCGCCTACGCGGACGAGCACGGTTTGGCCAATGCCTGCCGGGTCATCCTCAACAGCAGCGAGTTCCTCTACGTGCAATGAACGGCGCCACCGACCGACGCACGTTCCTCACCCGCGCTGGCGGCGGCTTTGGCGGGCTCGCTTTGTCCCACCTCCTAGGTTCGGATCTCGCGTCTGCCGCCCCCGCGTCTGTCGCCCCCGGCGGCCTGCCCCACCATCCGCCCCGGGCGCGCCGGGTCATCCAGCTCTTCATGAACGGCGGGGTCAGCCAGATAGACACTTTCGACCCCAAGCCGCGGCTACGC
>CAZKYJ010000682.1:0-3540 GCA_964556355.1 uncultured Verrucomicrobiales bacterium
TTGCTAAATGACTTTCCGTCCGCGCTGGTCGCCAGGCAGATATGCCGGTAGTCGCCGTAGTACATCCGGTATTCGTCATCCACGTGGATGACGTAGGGTGCCTGCATCCCGCCCACCGTTTCCCCGACGGTCCCGTCGCCGGTGAACTTGATCCCGGTGGCCGCCCATTCTTCCTTCCGCCTCGGGTCGCGGTTCTCCCAGCCATAGAAAATGCGCGTGCGGCCGGGATGCTTCGTTTTTCGGATACACGACCAGAGCTGCCACGTCCCGTCGGCGGCCTGCCAGATCCCAAAATCAACCGGCTCCTGCTCGGGGCTCGTCCACTCGCCCAGATCCGGGTTCGAGGCGATCCGCCACCAGTCGCCGGCGATCACCGGGGCCAGCTCCACCGGCGGCGCAACGACCGGCGTCGATGGGTCGGCCGCCGAGGCCACGGCCGCCGCCGCCAGCCCGAGGGCTGCCGGGAGGATCAAATGGTGCACCGGGCGCATGTCCGCCCAAGCTAGCACATCGGCTCCCCGGGGCGAGCAGGACACTGCCATTGGAGAGCCGGCATTTCTTTCCCTACCACGCACGCACCTCGATCCACGTCTCCGCCTCCATCCCCGAGGCCGCGTCGCGCGCCACGATGGTGTGGCGTCCCTCGGCGATCTGGGCGCGGCCGCCATGGAGTGGGAGCGTCGTGCTCGACCACGCGATTTCCGTCCCGCCCCGCGCTCGCAGCGGCACGGTCTGGCTCGCGGCGGGCAGGTCTCCGTCGAGGTAGAAGATGGTTCCGGGAACCGGCTCGACGATGGCCAGCGGCTGCGCATCGTCCGCTGCCACAACGAGGCTGCCGAGGCGGTTTTGCGGGCCGGCCACCCATTCCGCGTAGGCGGCGGGCAGGCGCACACGGCCGCCCGGATCGTAATCGCCGGGGAGCGGCGGCGCGGGCGGGCGGGCAAACTTTTCGAGCTGCCCCGCCTCCGAACGGCGCCCGGTCAGCGGGTCGATGCGGTGCTCGGTGACCGGTGCCGGCCGTTCGAACCAACCGGTGCCGTAGCGCCCGGCCAGGTGCTCGACCACGGCGTGCATGACGGGGGCTGCGCCGTCGACACCGGTGACGTTCTGCATGGACGATCCGTTCGCATTGCCCACCCAGACGCCGACGGTGAACGCGGGCGTGGTGGCCATCGTCCAGTTGTCGCGGTAGTCGGAACTCGTCCCGGTCTTGCAGGCGACAGGAAACTCGAACGCGAGGTAGGAATCTGACCCGAACGAGGCGGAGCGCGCCGGGTTGTCGGACAACATGTCGAGCACGAGGTAGCACGTGGCCGCGTCGAACACCCGGTGCCCTTGCGCGGAACCGCCTCCCTCGAGCAAGCGGAACGGCCGGTGGACCCCGAGCCGCCCGAGCGCCGCGTAGGCGCTGGCCAGCTCTAACAAACGCACTTCGCCATTGCCGAGCGTCAACCCGAGCCCGTAGTGCTCGGGGGGATGGCCCAGAGTCGTGATACCGAGGTCTTTCATCGTCCGGTGCAAGGCGCCGGGACCACCGCCGAGCTCGAGCGCGCGGATGGCGCCGACGTTGAGCGAGTTCGCCAGGGCGAAGCGGAGGCTGACCGGCCCGTAGAACCGGTAGTTGTAGTTGTTCGGAGCGTAGATCCCCGTCGGCGTGGCGAAACGGGTCGGCACGTCGGGGATGACGGTCGCGGGCTCGGAGCCCGCCGCCAGCGCCAGCGCGTAAGTGAAAGGCTTCATCGCCGACCCCGGCGAACGAGGCCGCCAGGCACCATTCACCTCCCCGGTGCCCACACACGCCAGCGCCAGCACGTCGCCCGTGGGGTTCTCGATGGCGACCACCGCCCCACCCGTCGCGTTTCTGTCGGCCAGCGCGCGGAGGTTCTCCTCGAGCACGGAGGTGACGAAACGGTTGAGTTCCAGGTCGAGGGTCGTCTCCACCAGTCCGCCGCCCGCCGGCACGGCGCCCTTCCGCCGCAAGAGGAGATCGACGAAGTGCGGTGCCGCAAAGTCGTGGCCGGGAGCGCGCAGTCGGATCGGCTCGTCCTTCGCCCGTTGCAGCGACGCGGGGTCGAGGAAGCCGTTCGCAGCCATGCGGGCGAGCACCCAGCGCTGCCTCGCGGTCGCGCCTTCGAAGTTCGCGTGCGGATCGAGCCGGCCCGGGGCTTTCGGAAGTGCCGCGAGGAAGGCCGCCTCGGCGGCGCTGAGATCGGCGGCGGGCTTTCCGAAGTACGCCCGGCTAGCCGTGGCGATCCCCACGTTGAGGTTCCCGTAGTCGAGCCGGTTAAGGTAGGCGGCGAGGATCTCGTCCTTCGACCACGCCCGCTCGACGCGCAGCGCCTGCCACATCTCGACAAGTTTCCTCCCCAAGGTCCGCCGCGCTGGTGGCGCGGACAGCTTGACCAACTGCTGCGTGATGGTCGAGGCGCCGGACGTCCTCCCCGCGTCCTTCAGGGCGCGCGCCACCGCCAGGGGATCGACGCCGGGGTGCATCCGGAACCGCTTGTCCTCGGCGCTTAGCGTGGCCGCGACCACGTGGGGCGACACGTCGCCCAAGGTGATCTCGCGGGCAAAGCGCTCGTCTTCCGCCAGCATGATCCGCAGCGGGCGCCCGTCGCGGTCGACGAACTCCACGCTCTCCACCGGCGGCGACTCGAGCCCGGCGGGCAATGGCGTGAGCAAGAGGGCACCGAACACGCACGCCGCCACCAGGGCGGCCCAGCGCAGCCCCCGCCACCGGAGGGGGATGCGGCCGGTCTTCGGGAAACCTGAGCTTCGGGTGTGGCGGGCGCTCACTGCGGCGGGCGGGGATGACGGACGAATGCCGCGGACGGGTCGAGCACCGAACCGAGCAGAGCCGGGGTGTGCGCCGCTGCCGCGATGGCCTCGATCTGCTGGATCAGCTCGGGATACCCGGCGGCGAGATCGTTCTGCTCCCCGATATCGGTCGCGAGGTCGTAGAGCTCGAAGAGTTCCCCCCCCTTCGGCTGCACCGCCTTCCAACTTCCGAGGCGGACGGCGCGGCTGCCGGGCGCCTCCCAGAAGAGCCACTCGTGCGCGCGCTGGCCGCCCTTGCCGAGGAGCGTCGGGACGAAGGAAATGCCGTCGGTGTCCTCGCGGGGGGTGGCTCCCGCAAGTTCCGCCAGGGTGGGCATGATGTCGGGAAAGTAACCGAGATGGTCGGAGACGGTGCCCGCCTCGATTTGGCCGGGCCAGCGCACGATGAACGGGATGCGCAGGCCACCTTCGTAGAAGCTGCCTTTTCCGCCGCGGAACCGCACCCCGGTCGCGGGGTTGAGGTTCGGCGCGAGGAAGCCGTGGGGATGCTGCGCATTTTTGAAATAGGCTTGCCCGCCATTGTCTCCGCTGAGGAAAACGATGGTTTCGTCGTCGATCCCGAGCTCGACGAGAAGCGCCACGACTTCGCCGATTTGCCGGTCGACCATTTCCACCATGGCGGCGTAGCGTTGGGCGTCATGGGTGCCGCGCTGGTTGGCGGCGTCCCAGTTCGCGTCCTTGTATTTCTGCCAGGCCGGTTCG
>CAZKYJ010000683.1:0-3539 GCA_964556355.1 uncultured Verrucomicrobiales bacterium
GGCCAACGAGACCGAGAAGGTAGGGCGCCTCCGCACGGAGTTCCGGCGCTCGCTCCCGGGCGAGCGCTTGAGGGGCACGCGCCCCGTCGTTCCGGGCGATCCGCGCCCCACCAATGGCCAGTGGGACTTCGACCACCTCCCGGTTTTCGATATTCTCGGGGCGTTGGCCGATGCGATCTTTGACTAGCCTCGCACCCCGATGAATCCGCCCACCGAGATCAACGTGCCGCCCGACTCACCCGATATCGGATCCCGGCTTGACCGCTTTCTCGCCGACGCCCTCCCGGAGATCTCCCGCTCCCGGCTAGCGGCACTCATCAAAGACGGGCACGTGTCCGTCAACGGTGCCGCGGCCAAAGCGAAGCGCCCCGTCCTCGCCGGGATGCGCATCCTCATCGACGTCCCCGCCCCGGTCGCCACCGACGCCAGACCACAAGATATCCCGCTCCGCTTTCTTTACGAGGATGACGATCTCGCCGTCATCGACAAAGACTCCGGGATGGTCGTCCACCCGGCCAGCGGCAATCTCGACGGCACCCTCGTCAACGCGCTCATCCACCGGTTCGGCACCCTCTCGCAGAGCGGCGGCGTCACTCGGCCCGGCATCGTCCATCGCCTCGACAAGGACACCAGCGGTTGCCTCGTCGTCGCCCGCAACGATTTCACCCACGAGCGCCTTTCCGCCCAGTTCCAGGACCGCACGACGCGCAAACAGTATCTCGCCGTCGTCGCGGGCATCCCCGGCGCCCCTTCGGGAACGATCGAGACTCATATCGGGCGGAATCCACAAAACCGGCAGAAGATGGCCGTGGTCAATCCCCCCGCCGGAAAGATCGCGGTGACCAAGTTTCAAGTGGTCGGCACCCGGCAAAGATCCGCGCTCATCCGCTGCGACCTCCTGACCGGGCGCACCCACCAGATCCGCGTCCATTTGAAACATCTCGGACATCCCATCCTCGGCGATCCGATCTACGCGAAGGGTGTCACCAAACACCCCGTCGGCCGCCTCATGCTCCACGCATGGAAGTTGGGGATCACCCATCCGCGGAGCGGCGAGCGTCTCGAGTTCGAGTCCGATATTCCGGAAGCGTTCCTACCGTGGGTGTCGGATGCCGACCTCTAAAACCCGGAGCGGCTGGTGAACTGAAGCTGCCCCGGTGTCAGCCCTCCGGCGTCAGCCCTCCGGCGTCAGCCCTCCGGCGTCCGGAGACCGCGTTACTCGCCGGCGATCCGCTCGTCCAGACCTCTCTCTCCCTGACGAGCAACGTGGCCTGCCGCCGATTCAGATCACGGTGGCGTGAGGGGCGCCAATCGGTGTGAATCCTAGTTATCACTTTCCCCGACGACCGCCAGGCGCAGATCCTCAACGAGGCGGGAATACTCCGCCTCAGCTGCCTCCTTGACCGGGATTCGCAGGATCATCGACGGGTGAACCGTCCCGATGACCCGGCCGACGGCTCCGGCCCGGTGGACCGGGGCAATCCCCCGATCTTTGGTCACGCGAAATCCGGGGCCGATGAGCGCCTGCGCGGCGGTGTTGCCCAGACACACCAGAACCTTTGGCCGGACGAGCCGGATCTCCGCATCGAGCCATGGGCGGCAGGTTCCGATCTCCTCGCTGTTTGGCGTTTCGTGCAAGCGCCGCTTTCCCCTCGGCGACCACTTGAAGTGTTTGACGACGTTCGATGTGTAGACATCCTCCCTCCGGACACCCGCCTCGGCCAGTGCGCGGTCCAGCAATTGTCCGGCCGGACCGACGAAAGGCCGTCCCGCGACGTCCTCTTGGTCTCCGGGCTGTTCGCCCACCAGCATGATCGACGCCCGCTCGGCCCCGTGGCCGAATACCGTCTGGGTCGCGCGCTGGCAAAGGGCGCATGCTCGGCACCGCATGGCGCTCCTGCGCAGCGCGTCCATCGACCTGGCTTCCGCCGCCGCGGATCCCACAGCCGATGCACCGGCTGGGCCGCCGTCCTCCATCCCGGCGAGGGCATCCAACGAGTCGAGGTAGCGGCTCGGTGGACGTGGTTTCGCCTCGGTCGGCGGGCGCCGCACCATCTCGGACACCCGCCGGGGCGCCTCGGCGATGAGACCGGGAATCAGCCGGGCCTCGGGAAGGTTCTTCCAGTATTTCTGCGGCATCTCAGCTTTCATCGCGTTCACTTTGAGCCGCGCAGGATTGAAGATACTCTTGTAGTAGGAGCGCCAAATCTCATCGAGGGCGTCTTCGGTCGGCGCCGCCGAGGCATCGGCTCCCTCGGAGAACCAGAGTCGCCAGCCGTCCCAGTGCGCGCAGCGCTCAGGTGTCAGGATCGACCAGTCCATCCCCGTGAACCGCTTGGCGAAAAACGGCGCACAGCGTTCCACGATATGGTGGTCGGGCTCAAACCAGGCGACAAAGCGTTCGCGTCCGCCACCCGGAGCTTCGCCGACCTTGCGGAAGCGGACGAACGCCGTCATCTTGTGGCAGTCGCGGCGGACGGCCTTGGCCATCTCGAACATCCGGCGGACATCCGCGTCGGAGTCCACGTCCAAGAGATGACGCTCTCCCTCGCGCACCATCCGGTAGAGCACCCGGTAGAGGAGCGCCCACCGGGTCTCGTCGCGGTGACACGCCACCAGGCGGGCGCCTTCCATGAAGCGGCGGCCGACCCGGACAATCGCGCCGTTCGTCTCGTCGGGAGCCCGCTGGTGGGCGCGATCTGCCCCTCCGAAAAGCTCCGCTTGTCCGTCGGTGCCATCGTTCCAGATGAGGTCATCCGGATGCATCCCCTCAGCCACCAGGCGCCGCGCCTCGCTCCGCCACCCCTCGAATCTGGGCTCGATTTCAACGGTGATCATCGTGGCAGCACCCGGCACAGGGTTGCGCACGTGCCCCGGTTCCTCATCGCCTCCATCAGGTGGGTAGCGCGAGTTCGAGTTGGTCTGGCGGACGCACGAATCGGGCACGGAGGCGGTCGCTGTCCAGGCCTATTTTCAATCGCGCGGGATGGTGGTCGTGGGCCACGAAAAACGGCAGCGCCCGCTTCACCGGGACGCGAAGCTTCGTCAGATCGGCTAGACCCACCCGGCCCCACCGGCGCACGCGGAGAATTCGGTCGACCGTCCGCGTCCCAAGCCCCGGGATCCGCAGCAACAGTTCGCGTGGCGCCCGGTTGATATCGACGGGGAAAACCGCGCGGTTCCGGAGCGCCCACGCCGTCTTCGGATCGATCTCAAGGTCGAGGTTCGCCTCGCTTGCCGACGTCAGTTCCCCCACCCCAAACCCGTAGAATCGCATGAGCCAGTCCGCTTGGTAGAGTCGGTGCTCCCGGATGAGCGGCGGCGACACTGACGGCAGACGCGCCGACGAGTCGGGGATCGGACTAAACGCGGAGTAGTAAACCCGCCGCAGGGTGTAGGCGCGGTAGAGGGTGTCCGAGCGCCCCAGGATGGTTGCGTCCGTCGCCGAATCGGCACCGACGATCACCTGGGTGCTCTGGCCGGAAGCGTATATCCTCGAGCCGCCGCGCCCCCGCTTCTTGCGCTCGGCGACCTCGGAC
>CAZKYJ010000684.1:0-1531 GCA_964556355.1 uncultured Verrucomicrobiales bacterium
GGTCTTCCAACGCAAGCGGAGCGCCCGGGGCGACCTCGAAGAGCGGGTCGAACGTGCTACCGGGCTTGCCCACCCCAACGTCGCGAAGGTCTATCCGCTCGCTGCCGACCGTAGCGGCGCCGGTGGCGACGGTTCGACCGAGCGGGTGGCTTTGGTGAGCGAGTGGGTGCAAGGGTTCTCGCTGCGCGCCCTCGTCCGCGCCCGCGGATTTCTCGAACTCCGGGACGCCTTGCCGTTCCTCCAGCAGATCGCCTCGGCGGTCGACTACTGTGCCGCCGAGGGATTCGACGAGCCCGATACCGATCTCAACCGCCTCCGGCTCCATTTCCCGACCTCGGCCGATACCCGGCATCTCGTCGGCCTCACGCGCATGGATGCCTGGCCGCCTTGGAAGGTCAAAGTGCTGCCCTTCTCGCTCGACGGCATCCTCGGCCCGTCGGGCGGAAGGGTCGGGCTCTTCTTCAACCGGGGGGCTCCGGATCCCGTCGCCCGGCTGGCGGAAGTGGCCTACCTCTTGCTCGGGGGAGATAACGCGAGTGACGAGCACCGCCGGGGGCGCTACGTGCCGCTGGAGGCAGTCGGCGCGGCGACCAATGGCGTGCTCGAAGAGGGGTTCTTCCGCAGCCGGGGCGGCAGGTTCGAGGGCGCCAGTGCCTTCGTCCGCGAGCTGGCACCTGCGAGCCCGGCCTCCGAGGATGAGGATCTCGAAGCGACGGTGCGCGCACCGTCGGCGCGGCTGGCAGCGCCACCGCAATACGCCGTGGAGAAGGCGCCCGCGGTCGCCGAAAGACCCGGAAAGCGGTGGTGGTTGGCCGCGGCGGCGGGGGTGCTCGGAGCTGCGGGGATCGCGGCAATCGCCTTTCCACTGGGCGATCGCGGGGGCGGGGAGTCCGGGGGCGGGGAGCAGCCCCCACCACCGCCCCGCGACGGCGGGGTTCCCGTTCCGGCGACCATCGCGGGCGCCGAAGCTGCCGCCGCGGAGGGACGGTGGGGGGATGCCCTCGTCGCGCTCGACCGAATCTGGCACCAGGGGGAAAATATCGGTATTTCCGAGGCGGCCAAAGGGCGGTTTGGAAATCTCGTCGCCGAACTGTTCGCGGGTCCCCGTCTGGCACTCGGCAAGTCGGCGAAAGAGGCTCTTAACCGCAATCTCGCCGAGTTCCAGCGCGGGAAGAAACTGCTGGGAGACCTGCACGCGAACCCCGAGAATGCGGAGAGCTTTCGCCCGGAGACGGCGGTATATTGGTACGGTCAGGCGGCCGAGGAGCTGGTGGCAGAGAGCGACTGGCTAGGGGCGATCCGACTGTTGAGCCGCATCGCCGGGAGCAGCGACCTGGGATTGCGATCTAGGCTGGCGGATCAGTTTGCGGCGATTCTCCATCCTCTGGCTGACAATCCGGCGTTTCGAAGTGCTCTTGGCGTGGAGGACATGGCGAGTCTCGAGGCCTTGGCCTCCGCCGATTTCCCGATCGTGATGTCTTTCATCGGGAACCTGAGTTTCAGCGCCGAGAATCCCGCCATCTACAACGAG
>CAZKYJ010000684.1:1631-3538 GCA_964556355.1 uncultured Verrucomicrobiales bacterium
GTCTTTCATCGGGAACCTGAGTTTCAGCGCCGAGAATCCCGCCATCTACAACGAGTTACTTGGTGTCGAGTATCTCAAGAAGGCGGCGGATCTCGGTGACCGCTACGGCTACCGCTCGCTCGGGGAATGCTACCTGCTCGGGCTCTGGGTGGAGAAGGATCCGGACAAGGCCGTCGCGCTCTTCCAAAGCGGAGCCGACTTGGGCGAGCCCTACTCCATGGGCTTTCTAGGAGATTGCTACGAGAAGGGGATCGGGGTGGAACAGAATCTCGCCGAGGCGCGCGCGTGGTACGAGAAAGCCCGCGATCACGGAAATCCGGATGCTGCCGCGGATCTGGGGAGGATTCTTCTGGAAAGCCCCAACCCCGACGACCCCGCCCACGGATTGGAACTCCTGAAGGAATCGGCTGATCTGGAGAGCGTCAAAGGTCTCGTCTACTACGGGATCTATCTCTGGAACGGCCATCCGGAGGTGGGGGAAGACCGGGAGCGCGCCCGGCGGCTCTTCGACCGTGCGATCGCGCTCGATCCGCGCTTTGCGAAGGATGCGCTCCAGGCCAACGACATTCCCCTGCCACCGGAAGGCAGCTGAACCCCCGATCGTCGGCCGGGAGCGGTTCCGGCGTCGCCTTTTCGTTTCGTTCGCGGTTGGGAGAGGCTATGGTAAGAATTGGCGCCAGGGCGCGGCGCGGCATCGCTCCGTCCTGACGGTATTCTAGTAGGCTCATGGCAACCGACGAGGACAGCGGAAAGCACGGGAACGAAGAAGACGGCGTGATGCGGCTGATGCACTACGAGGTGCTCCGGCGCGACGACGGTTCGCCGATGGAGCTCGGCCGGGGAGGGATGGGCGTCACCTACAAGGCGGTGGACACCAACCTCCGGAACGAGGTCGCCCTCAAGGTCATCCACCCGACCCAGCTCGGCAGCGACGAGGTCAAGACCCGCTTCCTGCGCGAGGCGCGTTCCGCCGCCACCCTCCACCACCGCAATGTGGCCTCCGTCTTCCATCTCGGGTTTTCTGAAGACGACGGCAGCTACTTTTACGTCATGGAGTTCGTCGACGGGGAGACCGTCGAAGACGTGGTCAAGCGCGAGGGGCCGATCGCACTCGACCGCGCGCTGGAGATCACCGGGCAAGTGGCCAGCGCTCTGGTGGCGGCGGAGGCGAAGCAGCTCCTGCACCGGGACATCAAGCTGAGCAATATCATGGTCTGCCAGGAGGCGGACGGGCACGAGCTCATCAAGCTCATCGATTTCGGCCTCGCCAAAAACCTCGCGGCCACCGGGGCGGAGGCCGCGGGGACGGCCACGCTTGCCCTCATGACCGAAGGGTTCCTCGGAACCCCGCTTTTCGCCAGCCCGGAACAGATCCTCGAGCAGGAGATGGACATCCGCTCGGACATCTACTCCCTGGGGATCAGCCTGTGGTACATGCTGGAGGGCAAACCCCCGTTTGCCGGGTGGATGGCCAAAGTGATGAACCTCCACATCAACGAGGAGCCCCCCTTCGAGCGGCTCGAGGGCATCCCGGCTCCCGCCATCGACCTCATACGGACGATGCTGGCCAAGAACGCCGACGACCGGCCCGGCACCGCGCGGGAGCTGAGGAAGATCATTACGGCCTGCCAGCGGGAGACCGGCGGCGCCGGCGGGGGCAGCCTCGCGAAAGGCGAGCCGAGCGAGGTCTCCAAACTGGTTCACGACGAGGAGCTGACCCGCGTCCCCGTGGCCGGTCGCTACCAGGTTTCCAGCACGGTCGGGTCCAGCGTGGTCTCCACGGTCTGCCGGGCCTACGATACGCAAAGCCGCGCGGACGTGACGCTGCACATCATCCCGCCGGGGGTGTTCAAGCGGAACCGCTCCGCGCGCAAGGAACTCGAGGAGCTGGCGGACAAGGCCTCGGC
>CAZKYJ010000685.1:0-3534 GCA_964556355.1 uncultured Verrucomicrobiales bacterium
GTACAGCATTGCCGTTCGGCATCGTTGAGGACTGTCTCCAGCGCTTCGAGGTTGGCGTGAATGTCGCCGAAGATCGCGAACTTCATCAAATGGTTAGGGGAAAAGTCTTTACTCTGTCGAAAGTTGCCCTCATTTCAAGCCGAATGCGTCGCGGCAGGGCATTGTGTGAGATCACGGATCCGGGGTCTCTTCGCCGTCATTGATGAGGCGGTCTTCTTCCGGTACCACCAGCTTCCCCTCGAGGCGCCGGAGCTCGGCGATGAGGGTTTTCTGGTGGTTGCGCTCGTCCGCGAGGTAGAGGCTGCGCAAAGCTTCATAGGCTTCGCGCTCCCTGCCGGGAACCTTCGCAAGTTCGGTGGCGCTGAACCGCGGGTAGTAGCTGGGCGCTCCGGGGAGCTCCGCCGCTCGCGCAAACCACTCCGACGCTTTGAGATGGTTGGGGGGGACACTCCGGTTTTTGTAGATCAACCCCAGGGCGCCCGGCAGCTGGTGGCTATCGGGGATGTTGCGGACCCCGTCCTCAAGATACTCGATCCCCTTTTCCAGGTAGGCGTTGTAGAGCTCTCGCCGACCGGCCTCCGGCAGGAGGACGGCGTTCATGGAGTCCGACGCGGCGTTGTAGGCCATGTGCCACCCGGCCTCGTCCCAGTAGCTCAGGATGCGGGGCTGCAACCGTGTAATAATCTCGTAGAGGCTATCGACTTTCCCCCATTCGCGCTTCTCCCAGTTCGTGTAGACCTCGAGGTTGAGGATGCTGGCGACCAGCGATCGGAAGCCCCCGAGAACCGCCACGAAACTCGCCTGGCCAATCTCTTCCCGCATGGGGAGATCGACCTCGTCCTCTCCGAGCCCGGCCGCCTCGAGATCCCGCTGGAAGCCCGCCTCGACCGGCAAACGGACGATTCCGACCACCACGAGGAAGCCGGCCAGCAGGAGGTTTTTGCGGAGGCGGCTCACAATTCCTTGTCGGAGAACACGTACCAGGCCGCGAGGTTGTAGACGACGAAGTAGAACGCAGTGAACGCTGCCATCTTGACCATGATAGCCACAGGGATAATCTGGCCGCCCACCACGTCATCGACGATATCGAAGGCTTTGAAGTCGGGAAAAATGATGGCGACAAGAACCGCGAGAACCCGACCCGCACCCTCGGCTGCGCCGGTGAGAAAGTAGTCGCGGGCGAGCGCCTGAAAGTGCCCGATGATGTAGATGGCCAGCGCCGACACGATGGTAAAAAGTGTCGAACTCGCAAATGTTGAGAGCAGCAAGGCCACCGAGGCCATGACGCACGCTTTGAGGAAGATGGCGAAGGTGGCATTAAGGAGGTTCCAGTTGACCCCCTGCGCCGCGATGAGCTGGCGGGTTTCCTCGATCAGCTGCGGGATGTCTTCCGGGGTTGACCCGAGCGGCGGCGAGTATTTGATGTGGTTGATCTGCTGCTCGAGAATCTGCCCCTGCCGCAGGTAGAGTACGGCGCAGAAGAGTATCTGCATAAATATGATACTCACCCCGATGAGGAAGATCACGCCCAGCAGCTTCCCCAGAAGATATTCGAACCGCGGGACGGGTTTCGACAAGATGGTGTAGAGCGTCCGGTCTTCGATATCCTTAGGGATGAGGAGGGCGGTGCCCACGATGGCAAAGATACCCGAGAAAAGCGCCATCGCACCGAGGGAGACATCTTTGAGGATCTTCAGCTCCTGCTCAAAACTCCAGTCGAGGAATAGCATGGCCGCCCCGATGACCGCCGCGCTGAAGATAAAGAGGAAGTAGAACACCTTCATGCGCACGAGCTGGGTGAAGGTACTCGACGCCAGCGCCCAGATCCGCCCGGGGGAAACGGCGCGGAACGGGGGTAGATCCAATGCGGGGGATCCTTTGTCCCGGTCGTCAGCCTGGCTCATCGGTCGTCTCTTTAATAAATAAGCGTTCCAACGTCGTGCGCGGGTGGCCGATGGAAACCAGTTCGGAGCCACCGCCGTGGGTGCGGACGAGCTTGCGGATCGAATCAAGTAGCTCGGGCGTCGCGTCTCTGAGGAGGATCTCGGTCTGGTCTTCGATGGCGATGAGCTCGCTCAACTTGCCCTCGCGCACCAACTTGCCCCGGAAGATGATTCCCACGCGGTCGCAGACCTCTTGCACCTGTTCGAGCAGGTGTGACGAGAGGATCACGGTGATGCCGCGCTCTTTGAGTCCGAAAATGAGGTCGCGGATCTTCCGCGATCCGGCGGGATCGACTCCCGCCGTCGGCTCGTCGAGGACGACCAGCTTGGGGTCTTGGACGAGGGCCGCAGCCAGGCCGATCCGCTGGAGCATGCCTTTCGAGTAGCCGCCAAGGCGCCGGTCGCTGGCGTGCTCAAGTTCGACTAGGGCGAGGAGCTCCGCCGAGCGCTCGCGGATCTGACCCCGCGAGAGGCCACACAGCCGCGCATAGAACGCGAGGGTCTCCTTTCCGGTGAGGTGCTTGTAGAAATACGGGTTCTCGGGCAAGAAACCGACCGTCGCCCGGCTCTCCACCTCGCGGCTGTCGCGACCGAAGATCGAGGTGCGTCCCTGCGTTGGGGCGATCAGGCCGAGCAGGCACTTCATCGTCGTCGATTTCCCCGAACCGTTCGGCCCGATGAGCCCGTAGACTTCCCCAGGTGCCACCCTGATCGAAAGGTCGCTCACCGCCGTGACGCGCTCCTTGCGCAACGGTACCTGGAAGACCTTCGACAGGTTTTCAACGAGGACGGCGGCGTTGGCGGAAGTTTCACCCATGGGGATTTGGTCGGTAGAGCCATCGTCGGGGAGCACTGTCATTCCCTCAAGCGCGAATCCTGCCCCCCAGGCAACAATAAAATGCCTGGCATTTTATTGTTGCTGGGGTGTCCGGGTTGCCACCGTGGGCCGGCGGGCTAGGCTTTTCCCATGATTGCCTCCCGCTCGATCCGCTCTCCCATCGTCGCCTTGTGCGCTGGCCTCTTCGCGCACGCGCCTTTGGCCTCGGGTAACGATCATCCGAACATTGTCATCCTCTACGCCGACGACATGGGCTATGGCGATCTCGGAATTCAGAATCCGGATTCGAAGATCCCCACGCCGCACCTCGACACCCTCGCGCGGGAAGGCACCCGGTTTTCGGACGCGCACTCGTCTTCGGGCATCTGCACCCCGAGCCGCTATGCATTGCTGACCGGGCGCTACCATTGGCGCAAATTCCACGGCATCGTCAATGCGCTCGGAGCCTCGGTTTTCGATCCCTCCCGGCTCACCTTGCCCGAGATGCTGCAAGCGAGAGGCTACGACACGGCGTGCATCGGGAAATGGCACCTCGGTTGGGATTGGGAGGCGATCAGGATCCCGGGCGCGCAACCCGAATGGGTCAAGCGCGGGAACCGGGAAACGAAAGTCTGGGGCGCCGAGGATTTCGACTGGTCGAAGCGCATCCCGGACGGCCCGCTCGCCCACGGCTTCGACCACTATTTCGGCGACGCTGTCATCAATTTTCCGCCTTACGCATGGATCGAGGACGACCGCGTGGTCACGGCTCCC
>CAZKYJ010000686.1:0-3529 GCA_964556355.1 uncultured Verrucomicrobiales bacterium
GCATTGCCCTCGCCCTCTTTCCCGATCTCGAGGACGGTCGTCACGGCCTCCGCCCCGATGAGCCGGCCGGCGCAGGCACCGGCCACAAATATTACTGCGAGGGATTTCGTCTTCACGCGGGGAGCCTAGCGAGAAAGCGCCCGCGCGGCAAGCGAGATCGGTGGCCAGTGGTCGCGAAGCTCAAGACATACCGATGTCGATCGAAAAAGCCCCCGGTCCGGCGGCGATCGCCCCCCGGGGCTTCCCCGTGGGGGCGAAGCTTCCCCTCGACATCCTCCGACCCGGCGTCCATGGCGGGTCGCGCAACGCGGGTTCCGGCAAGCCCTTGCGGAGGGGCGACGATTCTCGAGCCCGTTCCTCCGGGCCGCCCGCGCGTTTGGTCATGGGCGTGTCGGGCGGGGGCGAAAGGGGCGCGGAGACGGCTCCCGGGATCGGGATCGCTGTCGCTACGGAGGTCGCGGGGCGTGCCGCCTCAAGGAAACTCACAGGATCTCTTTCATCAGCCGCAGCATGCCTTTCACCGAGGCGAGCGCCGTCGTCTCGGTCGAGGTGTGGTATCCGATGGTCGGGAACTGCAAGGTGGCCCCGCTGATGCGCCCCTCGGTGGCGCTGATGAGGCGCCCGAGTTCCGTGCGCCCGAGCGATCCCGGGGAGAGCCCTTGCCGGACGCGCTCGGCGTTCTGCGCCTCGACGAAAACGTCTTTGAAGCCGGCGCGCAGGCCGAGCTTCGTGCAGGCGTTCCCAAGTTCATCGACGAGCTCGCGGTTGAACGTCCCGTAGGCGTCCTTTCTCCGCAGGACGATCTCCTGGGACTCGGCCGACTCCCGGTCGGGATACGGGCTGGTGTCCAGAACGATGAGCCGCTGGGTGTCCCACTGCCGGCGCTTGAACCAGGCCAGCGCGTGCTGCCAGCTCTTGCCGGCCTCCTCCTGGGCGGTGAAAAGGGCGGTGCCCTGATAGCCCATGCGGAAGGCCTGCACTAACATCGCCACCGACAGCACGTTGTCGAGCTGGCCGGAGATGGTGTCCGCGCCCACGACGAGCCGGTCGAGGTAGGCCACCGGCGTCCCCGCGCGCAGGTTCTCGAGGCCCTCGACCTCGAAGACGAAGTTCTCGCGCAGAGGGCACAGGTAGGCGCGCTCGATCATCCCCTGCCCGAGATAGGCGCCGGACCACGGGTCGTAGGCGTGCACCCGCTGGTCGCGGAAGCGCTCGCGGATCGACCCCGCCATCTGCGCGGAGATGGAGTCCCCGGTCTCGTAGCCCTGGTGCTGGGAAACGTAGACGGCGTACTGAAACTCGTTCGGCCCGGTGCAGATCAGCCCGTGGCGGTCGATATGCGCGGAGAGCACGCAGCTGTTCGGCCGGGAGCCCTGCGCGATGAGCACGCCTTGGTACTGGGTGACCTTGACGCCGGCCTCGTCGAGCTCCCGCCGCAGCACGCGGAAGAACGGGTACTCCGCCCCCACGACCGACGGCTCCCGGATGAGAATCTTGAGGAGGTCGAGAAAATCGTGGAGCTCGGGATCGGTGATCATGGTCGCACAGCTGGCCGCTACCCATAGCAGCTTCCGCGCCCGGCGGAAACCCGGAGGACGCCCCCTCACTTTTGGTTGCGCCCGCCCCGATCAGATCTATCCAATCGTCACCCCCCACCCGATGACCGCGTCCATCCAGTTCACCGAAATCGCCTTCACCTGCTACCCGGCCACCGACCTCGTTGCCTCCCGCGCCTTCTATGAAGGCGTCCTCGGCCTCGTCCCCGCGATGGACGAACCGCTCCCCGCCGGCGGCGGCTGGGTCGAGTACGAGATCGGCGCCCACACCCTGAGCATCGGACAGACCGAGGGGATGAACCCGAGTTCCGACGGCCCGAGCTGCGCCCTGGAGACGGTCGACTTCGCCGCGACCATCGCGGCGCTGCGGGAGGCCGGCGTCCCCTTCCGGATGGAGCCCTTCGAAACCCCCGTGTGCCACATGGCCATGGTGCTCGACCCCGCCGGCAACGTTCTCATCATCCACCAGCGCAAACCCGGCCACGGGTAACCCCTCCCCGACGCCTATGAAATCCCTGACCTCCGCCACCTTCGCCCTCCTCCTCTCCGCCGCCGCGCCCGCGGGGGCTGCCGTCGAATCCCAGCCACTGTGGCCCGAAGGCCAGACGCCCTACGCCAGGGAGGGCGATGCCGAGACGGGCCGGCCCAAGTTGTTTCCCTACATCGTCCCGGAAGACAAGGCCAACGGCTGCGCGGTCGTGGTCACACCGGGCGGGGGCTACGGTGGCCTCGCCGCCGACCACGAGGGTCACCAGATCGCCCAGTGGTGGAACGAGCGGGGGGTCAGCGCCTTCGTCTTGCACTACCGGCTCGGTTCGCACGGCCACCATTTCCCGACCCAGCTGGCCGACGTCCAACGCGCCATCCGCACCGTGCGCGCCAACGCCGACAGGTGGCACGTCGACCCCGCGCGCATCGGCGTCATGGGCTTCTCCGCCGGAGGCCACCTGGCCAGCATGGCAGCGACCAAATTTGCCGATGTCGCCTACGCGCCAGCCGACGCCATCGACGGGGCGAGCGCACACCCGGACTTCGCCGACCTTTGCTACCCGGTCATCTCCATGGAAAACGGGGTGACCCACGGGGGCTCCCGCCGGAACCTCCTCGGGCCGGAGAAAGCCGACGACGAGGCCGCCGCAAAAGCGGTCTCGTCGGAACTCAACGTCACCACCGACACGCCACCGACGTTCATTTTCCAAACCGATGCCGACACCGCCGTCCCCGCCGAGAATGCGGTGCGCTTCTACCTCGCCCTGCGGCGGCACGGTGTCCCGGCCGAGATGCACATCTACCAGCGCGGCCAGCACGGGGTCGGCCTCTTCCTCGGTGATCCCGTGACCGGGACCTGGTCCGCCCTCCTCGACACGTGGATGCAGTCCAACGGACGCTATGCGGCGGTGGTCGAGCGCGTCCCGATCTCCGGGGAAGTCACGCTCGACGGGAAACCGGTCAGCTGGGGGCGGCTCACCTTCCACCCGACCGACCCGGCCCAGCCGGTCACCACCACCTGGGTACGCCGTGGGAAATTCGGACTCGCCGCCGGGGATGGCCCGCCGGTCGGCGAGGCCACGCTCTCGTTCACCGCCAGCATCTGGGAGGCCACGGACGGCACCGACGGGCGGGTCGTGCAAACCGACCGGCTCGCACCCGGTGATCCGCAGCCCGTCACCCTCCAGGTGACGCCAGGCCTCGCCCCGCTCGGCCTCGCGATCACGAGCGAGTAGGGGTCACGGCATCAGCTCGACGCCAAAGCGCTTCATCACCAGCGCGGTCGCCACGAAACACGCGAAAGTGAGCACCGCCGACGCGGCGAGCGCCACCCAAAATCCGGTGCCACGGTGGAGCAGGTAGGGCATGAGCAAAAACATCGGCAGGGTGGGCAAGACGTACCAGAACGTGTAGTAGGCGTGGTTGGCAATCTTCTCGGTGCCCTGCTTTTCAAAGTGGAGCCAGGCCATGACCATGATGGTCAC
>CAZKYJ010000687.1:0-3526 GCA_964556355.1 uncultured Verrucomicrobiales bacterium
GTAGCTTTACGGGGAGAGGCATCAACGCGGTGTTCCTGGAAGCCTACTGGAACCAGGGCTCGCCCGTCGCCCAGTCGCGCTGGATCGACTATTTCGTCATTTCGACCGAGCCCATCGGGCCGATCGTTGCCGCGCGGCGCCCCGTGATCGCCAAGACCCCGTTCGCTGGCGCGAGCGGGTGGCAATGCGAAATCGCAAGCGACGCATCAGGGATGGAAGTGGTCTGGAAATCCGGTCTGATCCGTGGCCCTGACCAGGTTACCACGGACAAAGATCTGCCGCCTGACAATACCTATTTCACCCGTGTCCGCCAGCGAGGCGCCGCCGATGGTGAATGGTCAGAATGGAGTGGTTGGCATCAGCCGTTTCGCACCGAAGAGTAATTTGAGAGGATCAGGTGGGAGCCGGCCCAGTCGCAGGCTTCACGCAATTCCCACGATGTTTTCGGGCGTCGGGCGCGCAATGGCACCCGACTCAATGACCGACCAGAATGTTCCCATCCGGGAAGGACGGGAGACCGATCGCCAACTTGAAGGCGCCCCCTCCCCCCGCCGCTTTCCCTTGAAAACGGGGTCTCCGCTCCGCTCGCCGCCGCACTCCGTAACCCAGCTACTGGCGAATCCCATCACGCAGTGGTTGAGCCTCGCAAACCTGGCCCGCTGAAGCGCTGGCGGTACTTGCTCACGAGGTTGGGCTAGCAGGGGCACTCATGCTGCACGTCCCCGTGGTAGCCGCACGGGCACGGGTTCCGGATGGGTGTGCGGCGAGCATGAACCCCGAGAAAGGCCTCGCTCCCAAATGGTTGCGCCAGAACCTTCGCCCGGTATCGGCACCTTCGGGGGATGCAAAAGAGCAGGAAGGAGCGCCGGAAAGGCTCCGGGAGGTATTTTGATGCGGGAACCGCTACCGAGCAAACTCGGGTGCCCATCAATCGAGCAAATGAACATTTTCAGGATTTTTGGTAACCGCGCCACCTGTGAACGCCGGGAAGAAACGGGTACGGAGAAAAAGTCGGGCTAAAACCGGTACGCGCACCAGAATGGATGCGGGTACATGGACATGGAACAATGGGCGCGGGTGCGCGAGATCCGACCGTCTCCGCCGGCCACCCGATCCGCATTGAGATTGCCCGCGCCCGGATAGGCGGCACCTACCTGGCGGATATTGCTCGAGGTGGCGGGGATCGAGGCCCCGGAGAGAGCCACGATCTCAGCTCCCTGCGCCCCGGGAGATCCTGTCCAGACAATCGTGTTCACCAAGGCGACCGAGGCGGCCGCCCCGGAGACCCTTACCTGGCCGGTGCCGGTGGCGCGGGAGTATTCGAGCAGGGTGCAGTTCCCGACCGTAACCGAGGACGTGCCGGTGACATCCAATGCGCTGCCGCCCACGGTGCCCGACCCGCTGCCTTCCAGCAGGCAGTGGAGGAAGGTCGGAGCCCTACCATCCACCGACACGCCGCCGTCCGGGCACCCCGTGACCGTGACCCCGACGATGCGCGGCGCCGCCCCGCCTCAAGCCAGCAACCCCTCGATCACATGGCCATGCACGTCGGTGAGCCGGCGATCGATGCCGTTGTGGCGGAATGTTAGTTCTTCGTGGTCTATTCCCAACAGGTGCATGATGGTGGCGTGGATATCGTAGACCTCGGTCTTGTCGTTCCGGTCTTGCGGCTTGTAGCCCCACTGGTCGCTCTCGCCACAGGTGACGCCTCCTTTGATGCCCCCGCCCGCGAGCCAGTTGGTAAAGACGAACGGATTGTGGTCGCGCCCGACGCTGCCCTGGGTCGAGGGCATGCGGCCGAACTCCGTCGTCCAGAGAACGATGGTGTCGTCCAGCATGCCACGCTGCTTGAGGTCGCGGAGCAGCGCGGCCGACCCGATGCTCATGCCGGTGGCGAGCGGCCCGTGGTCCCGCTTGATATCCTCGTGGGAATCCCAGTTGCGGCGGGGGAAGCCATTGTCGCATCCGGACCAGATCTGGACGAAGCGGACACCGCGCTCGAGGAGGCGACGCGCGACCAGGCACCGGCGCCCGAAGCTATCGGCCTCCTCGGCCGGGTTGATCCCGCTCGGCCACTCTTTTCGGGTCTCGTCGAGCCCGTACATTGTTTTGATGTAGGCGGGTTCTTTGGACAGATCGAGGGCCTCCGGTGCGGCCAGCTGCATGCGGGCGGCCAGCTCGTAGGATCGGATGCGCGCGTCGAGCCGGGAGTCGCCGGGGTGCTCGGCCTCGTGGGCGCGGTTGAAGCGCTTGAGGAGGCTGAGACCGTCCCGGTCGCTCTCTGGCGTGATCGTGCCCTCGGGCGGGAAGAGGTCGGCGATCGGGTTCTCGGTGCCGGGGCGGATAATCGTGCCCTGGTGCTGGGCGGGGAGGAACGCCGAACCCCAGTTCTTCGGCCCGTTGGAAGCGAAGCCGCGGGGGTCAGGCAGGACGACGAAGGTGGGCAGGTTGTCGTTCATGCTCCCGAGCCCGTAGCTGACCCACGAACCCGCACCGGGGAAGCCGGGGAGCTGGAACCCGGTGGCCTGCAAGTAGGTGGCCTGGCTGTGAACACCGGTCTTGCCGACGACGTTGTGCACGAAGGCCATGTCATCGACCACCTCGCCCAGCGGGGCGACGACCTCGCTCAGCGGCTTGCCACACTGGCCGTAGGGCTGGAAATCCCAGACCGGTCTCATCCAGGGGCCGAGCCCGTCTTGGAACGCCTCGACCGGCTCGCCAAAATCGGACTTTTCCCCGTGCCGCTTCACCAGCTCCGGCTTGAAATCGAAAAGGTCGATGTGGCTGGCCGCGCCCGCCATGAAAAGCTGCACGACGCGGCGCGCCTTGGCCGGGTGGTGGGGCGAATGGAGAACCCCGCTGGTCGGCATCGCGGAAGCCAGGAGGCTTTCCCTCCCGAGCAATGAGGCCAAGGCGACGCCGCCGAGGCCACCACCGGCCTGCCAGAGAAAATTGCGTCGGGACGTTGTCTTTGCAGCGATCATTCGACGAAGGCGAACTCGTTGAGGTTGAAAATGAGGCGGCAGCTGGCGGCGAGCCCGTGCTCCCTCGTGTAGGCGACCAGCGCACCGGTCTCCTGCTCGTCCGGCTGGCGTGAGAGGGCGAGCTCGTAGGCGCGGGCAATCTGGACCGAGGGATCGCTGCTTTCGGCCGCGAGGCGCACGGCGAAGTTCTCGGCCATGCGGACGGCGAACCGGTTGTTGAAGAGCGCAAGCGCCTGGAGCGCGGTGAGGGTCTCGTTCCGCTTGTCGACCAGGAGGGCGGGATCCGCGCAGTCGAGCGTGGTGAGGAACGGCTGGGGCTGCGAGCGGACGATGAACCGGTAGACGGACCTGCGATGGGTGGCAGGATCATCGATGTCGGAGAGGCCATACTTGTAGTGCGGCGAGTGCTCTGGTTTCTCGACGACGAAGTCCTTGAAGCCGGGGCCACCCATGCTGGTATCGAGCTTGCCGGACACGTGGAGCATCGTGTCGCGAAGCGCCTCGGCCTCAAGCTTCCGGCGGTTCATCCGCCAGAGGAACCG
>CAZKYJ010000688.1:0-3523 GCA_964556355.1 uncultured Verrucomicrobiales bacterium
GACGTTTGGATTCGCCTTGCTCGGGTGTCGGAAATCGGTCGACCGCGCACTCGAGGGGATCGATTCAGCCGTGAGTAACAAGGTCTTCGATTTGATCCTCGACGGCCTCGTCCGGTAGTGGTCCGCGGCGCCGGGTCGTCAAATCGTGGGATGCGGCCGGCGGAAGTATCGGTAGGGTAGCCGGATGCACTACCCCCGACCGGTCCCATGGCGCGTGAGCTGGTTGATACTCGCCCTGGCCGGCAGCAGCGCGGCCCAGGGCGATCGGGAGGAGCGAGAGGCTGCAGGCTTCGCGTCCGCTCCCCGTGGCTATCTCGCGGGGTTCGTCCAAGAGGCGGAGACCCGCTGGCCGCAGAACCGGGCGCTGACCGTCGTCTGCCACGGGCACAGCGTCCCCGCGGCTTACTTCAAGACCCCCGAAGTGCGGACTTTCGATGCCTATCCTCACCTCCTCCACGTGGCGCTCAAGCGCCGCTTTCCGTTCGCCGTGATCAACGTCATCGTCACGGCCATCGGTGGCGAGAATTCTGTCTCCGGTGCCGAACGCTTCGAGCGCGACGTGCTCCGCTACCGGCCGGACATCGTGACCATCGACTACGGTCTGAACGACCGGAGGATCGGTCTAGAGAGCTCGCGGGAAGCCTGGAATTCGATGATCGAGGCGGCGCAATCCGGCGGAGCGAAAGTGGTGCTCCTCACGCCGACCGCGGATAGCGGCGCGAAGCTGGCAGACCCCAATGATCCGCTCAACGAGCAGGCGGTGCAGATCCGTCGGCTGGCGGCGGAGCACGGGGTCGCTCTGGTCGACAGCTTGGCCGCCTTTGGTCGGGCGGTGGATGCGGGAACGGGGCTGGACGCGTTGCTGTCCCAGCCGAATCACCCCAACCGCGCGGGCCACGAACTCGTGGCCCGCGAAATCGCCCGGCTGTTTCCGCCGGGGAGCGAATGACTCAAGGATTGCGAGGGACGCGCGAGGTCAATGACGATCTACGGATGGTACCATTTTGGGGAAAAGCGGGTGTCCTGCAAAAGCGCCTATTGTAGCGAGTGCGGGGTTCCGAGCGTGGTCGAGGGGAGGAAATCATTCGTTTGGGTCCATCTCTTCTTTGTTCCTCTCCTCCCCGTGGCACGGGTGACGCGCTGGTTTTGTACCGGCTGCGGAGAGGAGCCGAATCGCAACCGCCCCAGCCGGCCCTGTCTCTTGATGGCGGGGATTCCGGCAGCGCTCGTGATGGTGCTCGTTGGCGTGGCGTTTTTGATCGGGGACGGGGCGAGCGAAGATGGGCTAGGTTTGCTTCTCTTCGGTGCCGTGTTGCTGATCTTGGTTGTCTGGAGCCTGCGGTCCAACCGGTCCGCCGATTACCGCGCGGCGACCCTGGCGGTGCGACCGCTCGATGGCTCGAGCTGCCCGCTCTGCGGATTGCTCCTACCGCCCGGACGGGAACCCCACTGCCCGAAATGCGATGTCGCAATAATCACTGGAACTCCTCCGGATACCCCGCGGCAACCGCGGGCGGACGGTCGCTACTAGCTCGAAAACCGGAGCCAAGCTCTCTTCCGGTGGAAGGGGCGCAGAAGGAACGAGGCCTCGCCAACGGGTGGGAGGAAGATCATGGGGTGCGTTTCCCGACGGCCAATGCCTTCTCCAGCTGGACGGTCGCCCAGTGGTCGGCTCCAGCCGTTTTCGCTGCGGCCAGATCACGGCGCGCGGAGGGAAGGTCGTCGAGCAAGCTGTGGGCGATCCCCCGATCGACGAGTAGCGTCACGTCGGGGGCGCTCGGGTTGATGCGTGCCTCAAGTTCCGCAAGCGCCTCGTTCAGGTCGGCGTCGGCGGCGTCACGGTGCCCTGTCGCTTGGAGGATCCGCGCCCGCCGGAGCAGCCAAGAACTTTTCAGGCGGGAGGCCGCGAGGTTCTCCTGGACGATCGGGAGCGCGGTGTCAAAGCGCCCGCTCTCGATGAGGGCATCGATCCAGGCATCGTGGAGCACGACGCTCTTCGTCTCCCGATACCCCATGAGGAGACCCTCGGCCCGCCTCGCTTGGAGGCCAAGTTCATCCTGCAGATCGGCGCGGAGGAGAAAGCAATCGATGCTGCCGCCAGGGGCGATGGCGATGGCCGACTCACAGTCGGCGAGCGCGGCTTCGGCCTGGCCGCCCGCCGAGCGGATCTCGGCGCGGAGGGCGAGGGAGGCCGCCCTTTCCCCAGGGCACGTCGCGGCGCCGATGGCCCGGTCGAGGCAAAGGATCGCCTGGTCGTTGCGACCGAGGATCTGGTGTACCCGCCCGAGGTCCTCGTGGGCGGCGACAAAATCCGGATCGAGGGCGATCGCGCGCTCGAGGTCGGCCCGCGCCTCGTCGAGCCGGTGGAGAACGCGGTATTCGGTGGCCCGGCGGTAATAGAGATCCGGCGCTGCATCAACCCGATCAGATTGGATCAGTGCCGTCAGCGTCTCGATCACCTCCGCGACATCGTGGTGGCCGGAGGCACCCGGCGATCCGACGATGAGAAAGGCGGTGAGATAGATGCTGGCGAGCCGCATCGGATCCTAGTTGTCGGATTTCCGGATGATGACCGAGGGGTGCAAGGTGAAATCCGAGCTATCGAGGTTCGCGTTGTGGCCTTCGATAGCAAGGATGTTCGTGCCGGGTTCGATAAGGTTCTGGTGGCCGCTGAACGGGAAGAACTCGAACTTGCCGTCGGCCTCGTGGGGGTGAAATCCCTGTGCGGATAGCCGGGCACCCCGGTCGACCCCTGCCCGGAGGATCTCCGTGCCGTTGAGATAGGCGATGAATCCGTCGTCGTAACTGATGGCGAGTCCGATATCATTCGCGTTGACATCTTCGGGGATCTCTATCATCTGGCGGAGATAGACGACCTTGTAGCCGTCTTCCATGTCGTCGAGAACCGTGGTGTCGTCTTTGTCGCCGTAGCCGAAACCGGCTCGGCCAACTTTCCACAAGGCGTCGTCGAAACCGGAACTCGCCCAGTAGGGCCCCGGGTCGTCCTTGCCAGCCAGATAGCTCCAGTAGGAATCGGTCGGCAGGATGGTCTCGTAGCTCCCGGGCATTTTTTCGCCACCCCCACCGTCTTTCGTGGATGCTTTGGTGATGGTGGAATCGGGCTGCCAGGGATTGTCGATGCGCTTGCGGAGGATCGAAACCTCATCGGATTTGACGATGGCAAAGGTATCGCGCACGGCTCCCTCAGCATTGATCATCGTGCCGCGGAGGGTGTCGCCATCGATCTCGATGAGGGTGGATCCGTTTTCGACGAGGATCGTCCGCATGATCGGCGAGGTGCCCTTGCGGCCGACGCCGGTGCCGCCGTGGCCGGTGACGACATTCACCGATCCGTTGTTCGGGTTCAGGCCGGTGGTTTTCTCGTAGGCGCCGTCGCCCTCGGGATCGCCGTCGCCGTCGTCGATCACGACCCCCTTCGCCACGGTGGGGGTGGCGTAGGCCCCGTCGATGAGCATCGAGCGCTCGTAGATGTGGGAGTGCCCGGTCAGGGTGAGGTCGCAGC
>CAZKYJ010000689.1:0-3497 GCA_964556355.1 uncultured Verrucomicrobiales bacterium
ACGGGGAACTGAGGAATCCCCGGGAGATCCTGATCGGCTCCTTGGTCGGGATGAGCTACAATCCGTATCACTCCGACCCGCAAACGGCAGCCAACGCCCGACGGGACCTCTTCCGCACGGCCCTCTACCTACTCAGCGCCACCCCCGAGTTCATCGTCCAGAAGTAGCGCCGCCTCCAAATCTCGTAGTTTCCCACCCCAGCCACCCCCTGCGACACCACAGCACCCGCCGCAATTTCATCCGTGGCACCGTCTTTGCCGGCCTCGCGCCCACCCTCAATCATCTAGGCCTCATGAACGCCGCGGCGAACTCGATCACGCTGGGCGACTACAAGGCGCTCGTCTGTATTTTCCTCCGCGGGGGATGCGACATGAACAACTTTCTTATCCCGCGCGATTCCAACCCGCAGGCCGAACCCTACACCGTCGAGCGGGGCGTCGTCGCCATCCCCAACGGCAGCCCCTCGGCCAGCGGGGATTCGACCATCCCGCTCGACACGGACGGCGACCCCTTCGGGTTTCACCCGAGCCTCGCCAACATGGCGTCGATGTTCAACGGCGGCGAGCTCGGGGTGGTGGCCAACTGCGGCACGTTGGCGGAGGTGGTCACACCGGCCAACTACGGCAATGCGATCCTACCCGTACAGTTGTTCAGCCACGCCGACCAGGTCACCCAGTGGATGGCCGGCTCCGAGCCGGAGAAGCCGTTCTCCAGCGGGTGGGGGGGGCGCATCGCGAAAAACTTCGGCCCCGAAGCGAACAACCTGAACCCGCAGGGGCTGACCTCGATGCTCATCACCGTCGCGGGGAACGCCGAGTTCCTCTCGTCGCCCGGTGGGAGCGTCCCACAATACGCGGTGACTGACAACGGTGCGATCAGTCTTGCCGGCTACGGCGCGAACTACGCGAACGCCATCAATCAGGCGACCAAGAAATACAACAGCTCGAACACCGGGCGGCGCCTCGAGGCGTTCGAGGATGTGATGTTCCACCAGCACGACCATATTTTGGAGGAGGGCTACAACACCGTCGTCCGGCGCGCCCGGGGGAACGAGGCTACCATCGGCGAGGCGCTCGTCACCGCCGGTAATTCCGGGGTCGACTTTGATGGGCTCTTCCCCAACACCGATATCGGCCGCGAGTTGAAGATGGTCGCCCAGCTCATCGCCGGGCGTGCCTGCCTCGGGAACAATCGGCAGATCTTTTTCGTGGACCAGGGGGGCTATGACACGCACCAGGATATCAATGGGGACCAGCCCGTGTTGCTGGCGGAACTGGACGCCGCGATCGGCGCGTTCAACCAGGCCATGAAGGATCTCGATGCCGCCGACACCGCATTTGATTACAACGACGTCGTCGGCTTTCAGGCCAGTGATTTCAACCGCACGTGGACGCCCAACGGCACCGACCCGAATACCTCGGGGACGGATCACGCCTGGGGCACGCACGCCTTCGTTTTCGGCGGCCCGGTCAATGGGGGACAGATCTACGGCACCTTTCCCAGCCTCGTGGTGGGCGGGCCCGACGATGTCCCGCAAGGGAGTCGCGGGCGCTGGATCCCGACGACGGCGGTCGACCAATACTCCGCGGTGCTGGCAAAATGGTTGGGGGTCCCACCCGTCGATATCGCCACGATCTTTCCAAACCTCAGCGAGTTCGCCGACCCGTTCGATATCTCGCCGGGCGGACCGAACCTCGACCTGATCGATTTTTTGACCTGATGGGGCGCGGGTGAACCCCGCGCCACCCCGGGCCGCCGGCCGGGCGGGAAAAGGACTTGCTGGGGTGGCGATGCCATCGAATCACATGCGTCCCCCAACCGGCGCCCCGCCCTCCCCTCCAAACCTGTCCATGACGTCCCGACGCAAGCGCCTCATCTATGTGACAGTCCCGTGCGTTGCGGTCGGCACGGCTCTCTTTTTGGTGCCGGATTCCCCCGAGCCCCCCGCGGAGACCGCGGAGACCAGACCTCTCGCCCGACCCCGCCAAGTCGTGACGTCCCCTGGCGATCCGCCGCCATCCGACATGGCTCCGGGAGAAGTGCGCCCGGGGCCGGAGGCGGGGACCTTGTTGGTGAAGCCGATCGGCCCGGCGGCCCCCAAAGTCATCTCGTCGACCTACCGGGTGCCTTCCCACCGCGACGATGCGCGCGTGACCCGCCACGACGACGGCTCCACGGTTTTCGAGCAGTCGGTCGCCCTTGCTCTCTCCCTCCATTCCCCCCGAGGAAGTCCGGAGGACGACCTGCAGATCCTCGATGCCATCTTCGCCTACTACCGCTTGGTCTACCAGATGAATCCGGTGGCCGGCGAGAACGCGGAAGTCATGGCTTCCCTGACGGGTGACAATCCCCACCGGATCGTCGTCTTCCCGCCCGATCACCCGGATCTCACCGCGGAGGGCGAACTCCTCGACCGGTGGGGGCACCCCTACTTTTTTCACGCCGAATCGGGCACGGAGCTGGACATCTGGTCGGCGGGGCCCGACCAGGCGCGGGGCACCGCCGACGATGTGAAGCTCAAATAGCCCGGCTCTGCTAGAATTCCTCGCCGTGCTCGCGCGCGCGGTCGCGGAAGCGCATGTATTTGTTGATGAAGGAAAGGGGGACTTCCCCGGTCGGGCCGTTCCGCTGTTTCGCGATGATCAGTTCGGCCTCCCCCTCTTTTTCCTCGCGGTCGTCGGCGTCTTCGGCGTAGTAGGCGGAACGGGTGAGGAGGCCGACGAGATCGGCATCCTGCTCGATGGAACCTGATTCGCGAAGGTCGGATAGCCGGGGCTTGCCACCGCCGCGCTGCTCGGGGTTCCGGTTGAGCTGGGCGAGGACGATGATCGGGATGTTGAGTTCCTTCGAGAGGGCCTTGAGCCCCGACGAGATCTCGGCGATCTCCAGCTGGCGGTTGTCCTGGGCGCGCCGCGATGTCGACTTGAGTAGCTGGAGGTAGTCGATGGCGATCAACTGGATGTCGCCCATCTTCTTCATCCGACGCGCTTTGGCGCGGAGTTCGAGAATGGAAAGGCCGGGGGTGTCGTCGATGAAGATCTGCGCTTTCGCCAGCTGGTCGGCCGCCTGCATCAGGCGGGGAAAATCGCGTTTTTGGGAGAGGAACCCGCCGCGAAGTTTCTGCATCTCGATCTCCGCACGCGAGCAGAGAAGGCGTTGGACGAGCTGCTGGCTGCTCATCTCCAGCGAGAAGACGGCAACGGCTTTGTGGAGGTCGAGCGCGACGTGCTCGACGATATTCATGGCGAACGAGGTTTTCCCCATTGATGGCCGGGCGGCGATGATGTGCATCTCGCCCCCGTGCATGCCGTTGGTCATCTCGTCGAGGTCGGTGAACCCGGAGGAAAGCCCGGTGACGCTGTCCGGGTTCTCGTACATTTTTTCGATGGCCTCGATGGCTTCGAAGACCTGCTCTTTCATCCCGCGGATTGCATTGCTCCCCACCTCGTTCTCCCGGATGGCGAGGATGCGCTGCTCGACCTCATCGAGTAGCGCAC
>CAZKYJ010000690.1:0-3487 GCA_964556355.1 uncultured Verrucomicrobiales bacterium
CGATCTGATCAAAGCTGAGACCGCCCCGGATAAATGCGGTGGTCGCGCTGGGGATGACCTGGTGATGGAGCCGGATGCCGGGCGGTGCACTATGCTCGTTGTAGGCGTAGATCCCGACCGCCTTGCTACCGAGACCCACGGCGTTGATCGCGACCGCCACTTCGTTCGCGAGGGTGACGACCCGATCGCTCACGCTCCCCAACGCCTTGCATCGCTCGCATTCGCACCACCCGCCACCGTCGCTCGGATCCAGCGAGATGCTGTCGAGCCCCGGCTCGGCCTCCACGCGGCCGACGGAGTGATCGACGACAAGCTGGCGCAGCTCCGGGTTGCCGAGGCAGAACTTCGTATCTGCCCCGCGGTAGGCGCGCTCGCCCTCGACCAGGGCATAGTATTCCGGGTGGGCGTCGAAGGTGGTGCGGTGGGCGCTCCAGATCCCTCCGTAGCTGTGCCCGCTGTTTAGATCGAACCCCTTCACCGCCCGATTGCGCCGGCACCACTGCCGGTAGGGTCCCTCGTTGTGCCCCCAAAAACCCCAGTTGTACCAGATGCGGCGGGCGTGGAATGACGGCGACTCCCGGGCATCTACCGCGATCGCTAGGCGCGGGACACGCGGCACGATCTCCCACGTCTCACCCGGAAAGAACTGCCGCACGCCCAGGCGGTGGAGAAGGTCCCACACGGCGTGGGAGACGGCGAGATCACTCGCCCCGATGACGAAAATGCCCCGGGGGTGACTGCGGAGCAGATAGTCTTCGCGCTCGAAGACGCCGGCGCCGAACCGTTCGGCCACCGGAGGCACCGGGAAATCGGACGGGCGACCGACCGCCAGGCCCGACCGGCCGTCCCCGGTCGCGACCTCGAAGCGGACCCCCGAGATCCGGCCGAGGAAATCGGCCAGCTCGCCAGCCGATGCCCGGTTGGCGTCGGATGCCCTGGCCCCGACGATCACTTGACGGAGCGCCCGACCGTCATGGGCCAGGTCACAAAGGACGCCTTCCGAAGCCCCTGGCGCGACCGCGATGGCGAGACACCCCATCAGGAAGGTCAGGTAGGCGGGGGTCATCATCACGGACAATGGTCGAGGGAATCGATGGGTGGGCGACCGCTCTCATCTGCGGTCGGACGGCGCCGGCGTCAACCGGACGGCGCCTGACCGCCCCGTTGTCTTGAAACGGGAACCCCTAGACGGTGGCAAACCGGGAAGTTTATTGCTATGGCTCTCCATGAACGTGACCACTGCCCGCCGTCAGAGAATCGTCCTTATCTTGTGCTCGGTCGCGGCGCTGGCGGGCGGCTGCTCGACCGTCGATGAGAACGCGGCGAACCGGGGCTATGGCTACGGCGTGAAAAAGGTGCAGAGCGACGGCTACGAAGGGCTTTCGAAGCTACCGGAACGCTATGAGGGGAGGTTTGCCGAGATGGACAGGGGCAACTTTGTCCGGGGATACAACGAGGGCTACGAGATCGGCACCCAGGCGGCGGAGTCGGGACTGCCATTCAGCCAGCCGCTGGTCGCCCGGGCCGGCCTCCAGGTCGTGGCCCTCTTTGCCGGCTCGGTGCTGGAGGCCACCTGCAAGACGGTCCACCCGACGGTCGAGGAGACACGGTTTCTCGATCAGCAGAGGCAGATCGTGGTGAGGTCCCGCGGAACCAGCGGACCGGCGACGGTGCAGCTTTTCGACTGCGCCACGGGAATCGAGCGGGGGCGCGTGACCAGTGATCAGATCCGCGACGGGCAACCCGCGTGGGCCGCGACAATGGGAGGGTGACGCCGGGGCGGCGCCCGCCCGCTCGATCCCGATCCCGCCGGCCCGCCATGCGGGGTTCACCGCCCGCGCCGATGCCCTCGCCAAACCGGGCCGGTAGGCTGCTGGCGAGGGAATCTACTGGGTCGCCGCGAACGCTTTGGCGGTGTCGAAAAGCTCGAAGAACTCGACGATCTTCCCATCCCGCATCGTGAGAATATCCGCCTTGGGACTCTCCACGCATTTCCCGGTGCGCCGGTGTTGCCACGCGCAGTTGCTCAGCACGACGACCCGATCGCCCTGGGCGATAAACTCGTTCACGGTGTAGTGGAGCAGTTCCCACTCCTCGGCGAGTTCCCGGAGGTAGTCTTGCACCTCGTTTTTTGTGCACCGGCAGGCCGTGAATTCCATCCCCGGCGCCCCGTCGGTGATCGAGTTCCACCGCACGTCGTCGGCGATCAATCCCATCCACTGGTCGGCAGTGTGCCCCTTGCTTTCGTTCCACCCGGCGTAGGCTGGCCGGAGGATCTCGATATTGGTTTCTTCTGTTGTGCTCATGATGATGCGCCGAGGGTATCAGCATTCGCCTGGCGCAGGAAGCGGAGAAACATGCGCGAGCCCACTGGGGCCGACCGATGCCTGGCAACCCGGTACGGATCTAGCTTTGGCTTCAGGGCTAATCATGGACGGGATCCTCATCGCTATCGCATTCGGGTTCGGGCTACTGGCGCAGCAGCTCCGCCTGCCGCCGCTGGTGGGATTTCTGGTCGCGGGCTTCGTCCTGCAGGCCACGGGGCAGACCGGCGGTGAGGCGCTCGGGATCATCGCCGACCTCGGGGTCACGCTGATGCTCTTCTCCATCGGCATCAAGCTACGGCTCCGCACCCTGGCCCGGCCGGAAATCTGGGCAGGCACGACCTTGCACACGGTGATGGTGGCCGGCACCTTCACACTCATCTTGCTCGGAGCCAGCGCGCTGCTCGGCGGCGCCGCCGGACTCGATGGGACGCAGGCGCTTCTCCTCGCCTTCGCCCTGAGCTTTTCCAGCACCGTTTTCGCGGTGAAGAGCTTGGAGGAGAACGGGGATCTGGGTGCGATGTACGGACGCGTGGCCATCGGCATCCTCATCATGCAAGATATCTTGGCCGTCCTTTTCCTCACCTTCTCAACCGGCAAGATCCCGTCGCTCTGGTCCCTGGGGCTGGTCGCGGTGCTCCTCCTCGGGAAGAAGGCGCTGGGCTGGCTGGTGAGCCGCTCGGGGCACGGCGAGCTCGTCACCCTGTGCGGGCTGTTTCTGGCGCTCTTTGTCGGGGCGAAGAGTTTCGAGTCCGTCGGGCTCAAGGCGGATCTCGGCGCGCTCGTCGTCGGCGTGCTCGTCGGCTACCACCCCAAGGCGAAAGAGATCAGCAAGTCTCTCACCGGGATCACCGATCTCCTCCTCGTGGGGTTTTTCCTGCAGATCGGACTCAATGGGGCGCTCACGCCCGACGGGATCCTGTGGGCGCTGTTCTTCCTACTGCTGCTCCCCGTGAAGAGCGCCGCGTTCCTCGGCCTCCTCACCCGCTTCCGCCTGCGCGCGCGGACGTCGTGGATGGCAAGCTTCACTCTCAGCACCTACAGCGAATTCGGGCTCATCGTCATGGCGGTCGCCGTCGGCCAAGGATGGATGCCTTCCGACTGGCTGGTGGCCATGGCCATCGCCCTCTCGCTGAGCATCCTCGTGGCCGCCCCGCTCAACC
>CAZKYJ010000691.1:0-972 GCA_964556355.1 uncultured Verrucomicrobiales bacterium
GGATGTTCATCCTGCAGCGCGCCCTCGAATACAAATGGAACCAGCCGTTCGAAAACACCGACAGCGCGACGCCGCCGCGCACCTACACCGCGGCCGACCTCTTCGCCGCCCGGAACGCGCGCGACCTCGGCGACCTGCTCGACCAGTTCGAGGACTTTGACCTCAAGCGCTCGCTCGACTTCCCCGAGGGAAACTTCAATGCCAGCACGACGATCTTCTCCGTCCGCCGGGACTTCTTGGGCTACGTCGATGGCATCCAGCACCGCGACCCGCAGACCGGGCAGCTCGTCGATGCCGTCACCGCCTTCCGCTCCCGGCTCGAACAGCTCCGTGGCGACGGCACCACGGTGACGATCCCCTTCCACACCCTGCGCACCCTCCCGTTCGACTCGTTCTTCCGCGGTGCCGTCTACACCGGGAGCCAGGGCAACTACACACTCGCCAACCAGGGCGTCGCGCTGAACAAAATCAACTGGGTCAAGGTGCACATCGAGGGCGATTTCGGCTCCCAGTTCACGCAGGGGCTCGGAAACTCGACCATCCGCTACGGCGGCACGACCTTCGTGCGCCGCCTCCGCGTCGGCACCCTCGACCCGGCGCGCCCCGACCGCGTCATCGACGAGCTCGTCCCCTACGAGACGCGCAGCTACCTGCTCTCCGGCGGCACCTTCCCGCCCCAGACCTTCCGCGACGACATCTTCGACGGCTCGGTCACCGCCCGCGTCACCGACACCGCCGCCAACGTGGATATCACCGGGCGCGACGGCTTTGAGACCAACAACTTCGCCGACCGCTCCGTCGCCGCCACCGAGTGGGAAATCGTCCTCACCGTGGTGGATGACAATTTCTTCCCGCCCGCCGTCTTCCCGCTCGACCGGGTCGATGACATCGAGTTCGCCATCAACCACCGCTCCGCCGACCGCATCGAATAGGCAACGATGTTCTGTAACAATCCCGTACCCCAGCCTTCTC
>CAZKYJ010000691.1:982-3483 GCA_964556355.1 uncultured Verrucomicrobiales bacterium
CGCCCCCCTCCCTTAGCAATGGCACAGGACCATGAAAACACTCCTGCCCATCCTCATCCTGCTGGCCACCAGCGCCGCCGCCCACGCCCGCGGCCACGTCGTCTTCGACGGTATCGACCAGCGCGCCACCACCGCCGCCCCCGTCGCCCTCGACGGCTCCTTCACCATCGAGTTTTGGGCACGCCGCGACCAACCCCGCCGCGTCGAGTGGATCCTCGGCCAGGGCACCGACGAAGCTAACGCCGGGCTCCACATCGGCTTCCGAGGCGACAACCGCATCACCTTCGCTTTCTGGGACAACGACCTCGATCTCCAGTGGTTAAACCTTGCCGGCCAGTGGTTCCATCTCGCCTGCACCTACGACGCCACCACCCTCGAGCGGCGGATCCACATCAACGGCGACCCCTTTCCCTACGCCGTCGACACCGCATCGGCCCCCTACGCCGGCGCCGGCCCGCTCGTTCTCGGCGACCGTCCGCAGGACCCCGGGGAGAGCGCCTTCGACGGAGCCATTGATAACGTCCGGATCTGGTCCGGTGCGCGCACCCCCGAGCAGATCGCCGCCAGCTACGCGGACGAGCCCGACCCTTCCGTGGCCGAGCCCAATCTCGTCCACCACTACCCGCTCGACGGCTTCTCGCCCGGCACCACGACCCTCCGGGACATCGCGGGCAACGCCGATGCCCTGGCCACCGCCGCCCTGCCCGTGGTCACTTGGCGCGATCCCATCGCCGTCGGCGAGGAGCCCGATTTTACCGCCACCGTCACCAACACCGACGACACCGGCCCCGGTTCGCTGCGCAACACCCTGCGCTCGCTCCAGGAGCTACTCATCCGCGCCTCCCTCGTCAATAGCGGCGATCCCTTCCCGCTCGGCCTCGTCGATTGCACCGGCGTCACCGGCACCATCGCGCTCGCCAGCCCGCTCCGGGTCGGCACCCGCATCATCATCCAAGGCTCGGGCGAGTCCCGCCTCACGCTCGATGGCCAGAACCTCACCCGCGCCATCGAAGTGCCCGAGGGCAGCAGCTTCGTGCTCCGCGACATCAGCGTCATCAACGGCCTCGCCCAAGGCGGGAGCGCCGCCCCGGGCTGGGGCGGCGAACCCGGCCTCGGCGGTGCCCTCTTCGCCGACTTCGGTACCCACGTCCGGATCGAGCGCGCCGAGTTCCGCGACAACACCGCCATCGGCGGCGACGGCAGCTCCCACCCCGGCAACACCACCGGCCAGTTGAACCCTCCCGGTCGGGGCGGGCGCGGAGGCTTCTACATCAACTCACAGAACCCCCCGACCGACGGCGTCGACAGCCGCGACGGCGTCCCCGGCGGAGCCGCCGGGGTGCAGACCACCACCGGCAGCGTCGCCCGGTCCGGATCCCCGGGTGGCAATGGCACAGATGGCTCCCACGCCACCGGGTTCGGGGGCGGCGGGCCCGGCCAGAGTGCCGCTGGCGGCGGCGGCGGCGCCTACGCCCAAGGTTCGCAGACCCGTGGCGGCGACGGCGGGCGCGGCGGCGACGGCGGCGACGGCGGAGAAGGTGGCTACGGAGCGGGCGGCGGCGCCGGCGGTGGGGGCGGCGGCGGCGGCGGCGCTGGCTCGGACCGCAATGGCGTGGGTTCCGCCGGGCGCCGCGGCGATGGCGGAACCGGAGGCCGTGGGGGCCGCGGCGGCCTCGCCGGGGCCGACGGATTCCCCCACGGAGCCGACGGCGGCATCGGGGGGCAGCTCCCCAACCAGAGTCCCGCCGGAGGATTCGGTGGGATCAATGGCACCAGCGGCGGCGGCGGCGGCCTGGGCGGAGCCCTCTTCATCTCCGCCCACGGCACCCTCGAACTCTACGATGTGACTTTCATCGATAACCTCGCCCGAGGCGGAGCCGCCACCGGATCTGGCATCGGTGGCGCCGCCCACCTCATGCCGGGAGCCGTCGTCACGGCGTCCGCCAGCGCCACCTTCCTGCGCAATACCGAAACCGGAGGATCCGCCGACCCCGACAGGTTCCCCATCTTCTCCGTCGCCGGACCCGACCCCACCTACCCGGTGCTCGACGGCTCCTACGCCCCCGGCGCCGACCCGCTCTATTTCTACCCCGCCGAGGACGCCGAACCCGGCAGTAGCAACGGCGCCACCTTCCGCTACCGCTGGATGCTCTACGAACTGGCGGACGGAGAGCCCGCGTTCGCCTATACCATCGACGCGCCGGCCGCCGGCGTCCCCCAAGACCCCGATCCAACCACGCTCTTTACCCCAGCCGACCGCGCCAACGCCGCCAACGCGCGCGCCGTCCTCCTCGGCGGGGATCTCTCCGGCAATTCCGAAACCGCCAACCTCCTGCTCGACCTCTGCTACGCCACCGCCACCTTCGACGGTTTCCTCGCCGGATTCCGCGCCTCCCAGATCGAGCGCGACGCCCGCATCCTCGACCCCGCCTTCCCCTACTCGCTCGACGCCCATATCGACGCCTACGCCGATCCGGTTGATGGAATCCTAACACGATACC
>CAZKYJ010000692.1:0-3481 GCA_964556355.1 uncultured Verrucomicrobiales bacterium
TTACCTCGATGCCCAATAGCCACATCCTCGGCCGTTTCGACGACGCCCTCTCCAACCTCCGGAGCGACATCCTCCGGATGGCCAGCATCACCTCCGAAAACCTCGGCCACGCCATGGCCGGGCTCCTCGAGCGGGACGACGACCGCTGCAATCGCGCGATCGCCGAAGACGAGGAGGTCGACCAGTTGGAAAAGAAAGTCGATCGCGAAGGGCTCGATATCATCATGCGGTTCGGTCCGGTGGCCGGCGATCTCCGCCACGTCATCTCGACCATGAAGATGTCCAACAACCTCGAACGCATCTCCGACCAGGCGACGAGTATCGCCAAGCGCGCCCGGCGGATCAACCGCAAGTCGGAGATCGCCGACGTCAAACTCATCGAGCCGCTCTACGAGATGGCGCTCACCATGCTCCACGACGCGGTCGAGGCATTCAAGGACAGCGACGTCGCCACCTCGCTCAAGCTCGACGCCCGCGACGACGATCTCGACAAAGCCCACAAGCAACTCATCAAACGCTTCACCCAGAAAGCCGAGACGGAATCCGGCCGCGCCGAAGACTTCATCGACCTCATCTTCATCGTCCGCTTCATCGAGCGGGTGGGTGACCACGCCGTGAACATCGGCGAGGATTGCGTCTATGCCGAGTCGGCCTATGACATCCGCCACGGCGGAGCCCGGCCGGTGGTCGAGTAGCGCCGGCGCGGAGGCCGGACACACGGGGACGGGTGGACGGTCGCCGGGAGCTCGCGTCGCCGCTACGCGAAGCCCTTCAGCGCATGCACCTTCGACAGCGCAGCGCGCGAGTCGATGGCTTCGATTGCCCGCGAGCGGGCGTCGTTGAGCGAGGGCGCCGCGCCCGCCACCACCAGCGCGGCGGCGGCGTTGAGGATCACCATCTCGCGCTTCGCGCCGTTGATCGTACCGTCGAGGATCCCCGTGAGGATCGCCGCATTTTCGTCGGCGCCCCCCCCCTGGATTGCCTCCAACGTGTAGCCGGCCGGGACGCCGAGCTGCTCGAGGGTGAGCGTGCTCTGCGAAACGTCACCCTCCCCCGACAGGGCGGCGACGACCGTATCGCCAAGGATCGAGACCTCGTCCATCGACCGTCCGTCGCCGACCTCCCCGCAGACCGCCCAGGCGCGGGTGCGTCCGAGTTCGCCGAGAATCTCGGCGAAGATGGGCGGGAGCGTGGGGTCGAAGGTGCCGACGAGCTGGAACGGCGGGCGGACGGGATTGAGCAAGGGGCCGATGAGATTAAAGATCGTCCGCGTGCCCCGCTCGGCGAGGATCTTGCGCACCGGGACGACGGCTTTGAAGGCGGGGTGGTAGTTGGGGGCGAGCATGAACCCCACCCCATGCCTGCGGATCGCTTCGGCGAAACGGGCGGGAGGGAGGTCGATGCGGATCCCTAGCGCCTCGAGCACGTCCGCCCCGCCGCTCTTCGAGGTGATACCGCGGTTGCCGTGCTTGACCACCCCGACGCCCGCCGCCGCCGCCACGAACATGCTGGTGGTGGAGACGTTAAACAGGCCGAGCTTGTCTCCCCCCGTGCCACAGACATCGATGAGGGGGAAATCGACCGCGGCGGGATCGAGCCCGGGATCGACGGCGTGACGGAGGAAGGCATCGACGAAGGCGGCGATCTCCGCCGGAGTCTCCCCTTTTGCGGCGAGCGCCGAAAGGAACCGCACCTTCGCATCGGTCTCCACGGCCTCGTCGAGCAGCGCGGCGGCGGCACTTTCCGACTGCTCCGGCGCCAGCTCGCGCCCCTCATCCAACGTTGCGATCAGCTCGTCCATAGGCCGGCACCATAGCAAAAATCCCCCAGCTCCCCACCCGAATCTGTGCTTTGTTTTTCCACGAGAATGACACCGTTCGAAAGCCACGAGCCCACCGCCCTCGAGGGCTCGCTCATCCTTGCCGACCCGTCGCTGGAGGACCCGAATTTTTGCCGCACCGTGCTGCTGCTCACGAACCATGACACGGCCAAAGGTGCCCACGGCTACGTGCTCAACCGGCCGATGGAAAAACGGGTGGGCGAGATCCTGCCGGCGGAGAAGTTCGCCGCACTCGGTGACGTCCCGGTCTATCTGGGCGGTCCGGTCGGTGCCGAACAGCTGACCTTCGCCTGCTTCCACTGGGTCGATGGCGGCGGCGCCGATGGACGGCTCCGCTTCGAGACCCACCTCTCCGCCGAGGAGGCACGGGCGCGCCTGGCGGAGGGCTTCGACGTCCGCGCCTTCGTCGGCTACTCGGGATGGTCGGGCGGCCAGCTCGAATCCGAACTCAAGCAGCACGCATGGATCCCCCGCCCGCCCGACGAGCGGATCGCCGCTCCCGAATCACTCAAACGTCTGTGGCCCGATCTTCTCCGCACGTTAGGCCCCTACTACCAACTCGTCGCCGACATGCCCGACGACGTGTCGTTGAACTAGGGCTAGGGCCGGCCAACCCGTCGGCAGCCCCCATTCAGCGGGTCGAAAAATCGCTTTCACATCACCATCCCGCCATCGACGGTGAGGGTCTGACCCGTGATGTAGCGGGCGCCGGGACCGGCGAGGAAGCAGACGGCGGCCGCGATGTCGTCCACGGTGCCGAAGTCGCCCAGGGGGATTTTGGCCAAGATGCCGGCGCGCTGTTTTTCGTCGAGGGCGTCGGTCATATCCGTCTGGATGAAGCCGGGCGCGATGGCGTTGACGGTGACGGCGCGCCCGGCGAACTCGCGAGCCAACGATTTTGTAAGGCCGATGAGCCCGGCTTTCGACGCCGCGTAGTTGGCCTGCCCGGCGTTGCCGATGAGGCCGATGACCGAGCTGATATTGATGATCCGCCCGTTCTCCTTCGCTTTGAGGAGCGGTCGCTGGAAGGCTTTCACCGCGTTGAAAGCTCCTTTGAGGTTCGTGTCGAGGACGGTGCTCCAATCGTCATCGCTCATGCGCATGGTGAGCCCGTCGCGGGTGACGCCAGCGTTGTTGACGAGGATATCGACGCGCCCGAAATCTTCGACGATCTGCTTGCCGAGATCCGCCATGCACGCGCCGTCGGCCACGTCGGCGGCGTAGGCTTTTGCCGCCCCCGGACAGGCCGCGTTGATCGCTCCCGCCGTGCGCAGGGCGTTGGTCTCGCTGCGGCTGACGGCGGCGACCTTCGCCCCGTGGGCGGCCAGCGCCATGGCCAGGGCGTTCCCGATCCCCCGGCCGGCGCCGGTGACCACCGCTACTTTTTCATCGAAATCTCCCATTGTCCTTCTGTGTGAAATGTTAAAGGGTGTTTAACTAGCGCAGAACTTCCGCGCTCGCACAAGGAATTCTGCCGGCCCCAGCCCGTCCCCGTCCGCCCACACCGATCTGATGAACTGTCCCTACTGCCAGAACCCGGCCTTCGAAACCGCCCCGGAGTGCCCGAACTGTGCCCTCTCGCTCGACAAGGTGGAGAAGCTCATGGGTGCCGTCCCCGCCGGCATCACGTCGCCGGTGTCC
>CAZKYJ010000693.1:0-3479 GCA_964556355.1 uncultured Verrucomicrobiales bacterium
ATCTCCAGGTGCTGGCCGGGGGTGGGGATGCGGATGATCCCCCCGGTCGCCATCATTTCCCACCCGAGATCGGCCGTGAAGCGGAATTTGTCGCCGGGGTCCCCGGCGACGAAGAGCGTGAGTGCGCCTTCGTAGCAGCGGGGCCGGTAGGCCTCCATGGCGCGCGCGTAAATCTCGCTCACCTGGATCGAGCGCATGGCTTCGGGTGCTGCGCGTCCAGCTTTGGAGAGGGCGTTGGTCGCGGCGGTTTCCGCGCGGAGTCTGCAGTGATTGACCAGGCCGGAGACAAAGCGCTGGCCGAGCCGGAGCAGGCGGGTCAGCGGAGGTTCCGAGCGCACGGATTCCCAGTGGGCGGCGACCCGTCCGCCGATCCCGAGGGCCACCGGAGGCACCGCAGGATTGGCGGTGTCGAAAAGGATGAGATCCTCGATCGGCTCGCCCGCCGCGGCGAGCTGCTGTGCCATCTCGAAGGCGATGACTCCACCGAACGAATATCCAGCCAGGAGATAGGGGCCCAGCGGTCGGAATTGTTTCAATTCCTCGACGTAGCGCGCGGCGGTGGCTTCGATCGTCTCTTCCGGAGGCAGGTTCCCGGCTGCCAGGTAGGGGGATTCGATCCCGAAGATCGGACGGTCGCCGGGGAGGGCTTCGGCCAGCGGCTTGTAGAAGAGGATGCCTCCGCCGCCGCCGTGGACGCAGAAAAGCGGCGTGCCGCTCCCCCCTTCTCGGATCGGCGCCACCGACGACGGTGCCGGTTCGGAGGTTTCGAGCCGGACGGCGAGTTCCCGGATGGTCGGCGCCGAGAAGAGGGTGGACAACGGGAGATTGCGACCGAACTCCCGTTCGATACGCGTGAACATCTTCAATCCGAGCAACGAGGTGCCTCCCAGGTCAAAGAAGCTGTCGGTGGTGCCGAAATGGTTCCGCCCGAGCACCGACTGCCACAGCGCGAGAAGCGACTTCTCGGTGGCGCTGACCTCCGTCGTCGGGGCTGTCGATCTTCCGGCCACCGGGTTCGGTGCGAGCGCGCGGAGGGCACGGTAGTCGGTCTTTCCGTTGGCGGTGACGGGCAGCCGCTCCAGCAGTCGGATCGAGGTGGGGACGAGGTAGGGTGGCAACCGTTCGGCGAGCCACTCGCGGAGTTCGGCCGGGGTGGTGGTGCGCTCTGCGGCGACGGCGTAGGCGGCGAGCTGGCGCTCACCAGCACCCGCGCCCACGGCGGCGACGGCGGCCTGGCGGATATCGGGATGGCTGGCGAGTGCCGCTTCGATCTCTCCGGGCTCGATGCGGAACCCGCGGATCTTGAGCTGGTCGTCACCCCGTCCGAGGAATTCGATGACCCCGTCGGGACGGAAGCGGCAGAGATCCCCGCTGCGGTAGAGCTTCTTGCCCCGGCGGAACGGGTGGGGGACGAAGCGTTCGGCGGTCAGCTCGGGGTCGTTGGTGTAGCCGAGGGCGAGGCCGGGCCCGCCGATCAAGAGCTCACCGGGGACGCCGGCGGGCTGGGGGAGAAGTTCGGCATCGAGGATGTAGACCTCCGTGCCGTGGATTGGCCGTCCGATCGGGATCGGTCCGTCGGCGTCCGTGATCCGGTGGCAGCAGGTGAACGTGGTGTTTTCTGTCGGTCCATAGCCGTTGATGAGCCGCGTGTCCGGCAGGGCGGCGAGCGCCCTCCGCACGTGGGCGACCGGGAGGACATCTCCCCCCGTCAGCAGTTGCTGCAACGGGCGTAGCGCCTCGAGATGCTCATCGACCATGACCTGGAAAAGCCCCGCGGTGAGCCAGAGCGTCGTCACCCGATGTCGGGAAATCGCGGAGGCGAGGTCGGACAATGCGAGGGTGCCTTCCGGCGGCAGGACGAGGCGTCCGCCCGTGAGCAGGGCGCCCCAGATTTCGAAGGTCGATGCGTCGAAGGTGAGCGGTGCCGCCTGCAGGATGGTCTGCTGCGGCCCGAGATCGACGTAGTCGGCGCCCTGGATCAGCCGGACGACCCCACGGTGCGGGATGGCAGTCGCTTTCGGGCGGCCGGTCGAACCGGAGGTGTAGAGGACGTAGGCGGGCGCCTCGGGGGAATCCTTGGTGCCGGGGTTTTCCGCCCGGGGTGACCACGGCTGGCTGAGATCGACCAAGCGGACGTCGGCCGGTAGCACCGCACGATGGGCGGGATCCGCGATCACGATCGTGGCACCAGCATCCCTGAGCATGGCGGCGATGCGGGACGCCGGGTAGGAGGCGTCGAGCGGCAGGTAGGCGCCTCCGGCTTTGAGGATGCCGAGCAGGGCGGCGACCATCTCGACCGAGCGGTCGGCGAGCAGCCCGACGGGAGTCCCCGGACGAACTCCTGCCCCGAGGAGGCGCAGGGCGAGGCCGTTGGCGAGGGCGTTGAGCTCGCCGTAGCTCACTTGCGCCTTCGCCGTGACGAGAGCTATCGCCTCCGGGTTGCCGGCGGCGATGTCTTCGAAGAGCCCGTGCACCGAGGCCCCGGGCGTGCTCGTGGTCTCCACATTGCTCCACTCGTGGATGGCGGTGCGCTGCTCCGTGGGCGAGAGGATCGGGAGCCGGCGTGCCGGGAGGGTGTCGGGCTGCTCGATCAACCCGCGGAGCAGCGTTTGGAAATGCCCGCTCCATCGCCGGACAGTCGCCTCGGAAAAGCGGTCGGTGGCAAATGCCCAAAGGCACTGAAACCCACTCGGTCCGGTGGTGACGAAGAGGCTGAGGTCGAATCCGAGATGGCGCTTGGGGTTGACGCTCGCGGTGGCGGTGGCCCCCGGCGCCAACCGGCGGACGGCGCCTTCCGGCTCAAGTGTGAAGGTGGTGCTGACGAGCGGGGACAAGCCGGATTCCCCGGGTCGGTCGAGGTGGGGGAGGAGGTCGCCCAGCGTGTAACGCTGGTGGTCGAGAGCGTCGAGAACCTGGCGGCGGACGGCGGCAAGGTGCTCGGCGACGGTGGTGGCCGCCCCGTGCGGGAACCCGAGGCGCATGGGCAGGAAATGCACGCCGTGACCGCAGGTGGCGTCGAGTCCCGCTGCGGGTTGCCCGGCGATGGGAGCCCCGATGACGATGTCTCCCCCGCTTCCCGACAGCCGGTCAAGCAGGAGGTGGAAAGTGGCGAGGAGAACGGTGTAGGGCGTGAGGTTCCGCCTCCGGCAGAACCCGTTCAGTGCCTCGGCGATCTCCCCGTCGAGCGAGTGCCGCCAGGATTGCGACCGGTAGCTGCGCGCGGCGGGAGCGGCGGGCGACCGATCGGCCGGCAGTCGGAGTGGTTCCGGGAGCGTGGTGAACTGCTCCCGCCAGTAGCGGGAGTTGGCCGCGAAGTCGTCGGTTTCCCGGAACGCTGTTTCGGCCGCCGCGAACTCTTGGAACGGGGGGGGCACCGGCAGCTTCTCCCCGGCGTAGCCCGCGGCAAGATCGGAAACGAGGAGGTCGAATGACCACCCGTCACAGACGGAGTGATGGGCGGTGAGCACGACCCGGTGGTC
>CAZKYJ010000694.1:0-3478 GCA_964556355.1 uncultured Verrucomicrobiales bacterium
CTCACTCCCCGCGCGGTCGGCGGCCGCCTGCCCGATCGGGGGGCGCCTCGAATGCCGGCGCCGCCACATCCGTCCGACAGCTGCCGGGAACGCCGACCGTAGAAGGAGCCCGCACCGCTATGGCCCGTTTGCATCCCACACCCATCCGCTTACACTTCCCGGACTTTTCCTATTTATGAAATTTCTATCCGCTGCAATCCTGATTTGGGCCTTGGTGCTCGGGGGCATCGGCGCCCAAGAGCCCGACGTTCCGCGCGCCGTGCCCGTCGATCAGAGCGCATCGTCTCCGGTCGTAGCCACCCCGGCGACGGCACCGGGCGGCGTGGGCGACCCCCCTGCGGCCAACGTCGCATTCTGGGACATCATCGAGCAGGGCGGCATCATGATCTACCCGCTGGCGGGTCTCTCGTTTATCGCCCTGGCGCTGATCGTCCTCTATTTCATGACCATCCGGCAAGGCTCGGTCGTCAGTGATCGTTTCATGGGCACCGCCGACTCCCTGATCCGGAAACAGGACTACCTCGGCCTGCTCTCGGTCTGCAACCGCACCAACGAGTCGATCGCCCGAATCACGCAGAAGACCCTGGACTTCGCCACGAAGAACCCGACCGCGAGTTTCGACGAGGTCAGGGAGGTCACCCTGGCCGAGGGCACGCGCCAGGCGAGCCTGCTGAACCAACGCATCACCTACCTCGCCGACGTCGGCGCCATCGCCCCGATGGTCGGGCTGCTCGGCACGGTCATCGGGATGATCAAATCATTCAACGAGATCGCACAAGACTCCTTTGTCGGTGCCAAGCAGATCCAGCTGGCCGGAGGCGTTTCCGAGGCGCTGATCACCACCGCCGGAGGCCTCGTCATCGGCATCCCCGCCCTCATCTTCTACTCGATTTTCCGAGGTCGTGTCCAGAGGCTCATCGCCGAGATGGAGGCCGCTGCCACCCACCTGATGGCGCTCCTCGCCGCCCAGTACAAGCGTGCCACCGCCCGCGCGGCCGGGCGCTCCGGCGGCAGCCGCCGCGACCGCGACCCGGAGTTCGCCATGGGGCGCGACAAGCTTGATCCGCAGGGCCTCTAGCCGCCGCATTCCCGCTCCCTTTTTCGGACGACCATGAGATTTCGCGAATCGATCAAAGCCGAAGGCACGGGCTTCCAGCTCGCGCCCATGATCGATATTGTCTTCCTCCTCCTCATTTTCTTCATCGTGACGTGGAGCTACGCCCGCTTCGAGACCGAGCTCGACATCAGCGTGCCCGCCGCCGAGGAGGGCCAGCCGCCCGAACGGCAGGTCGGCGAGATCATCGTCAACGTCCGCAAGGACGGGGACATCGTCGTCAACGGGACCACCCTCACCCAGGACCAGCTCTTCCAGAAACTCGTCGCGGTCGCCGCCGTCAGCAAAGACCAGGCCGTCATCCTCCGGGGCGACGGCGAGGCCACCTACAATGATATCGTCCGCGTGCTTGACACCTGCAAGAGCGCCAATATCTGGAACGTCGCCTTCGCGACCACCCGACCGCTGCCCCCGGGCGCCACCCCGCCGACGCCACCCCAGTGACCTTCTCCCGAAACAGCATCTGCACCATCTCCGCCACCCTCGCCATCGGGGTCGTCGGGGATCCGGTGGCACGCGCCCAGGACGAGGGCGAGATTCCCAAAGCGATCCCGGTCACGCCCGGGGAGATTCCTAAGGCCGTGCCGGTGGAGCCCGCGGAGGAGCCCCCGCCGGCCGAGCGCCCGAAAGCCACCGGCCCGGAGGGCGATCTTTTCACCTACGCCAACCTCGTCTTCAACAACAACCAGTACGAGCTGGCCGTCCGGCAGTATTCGAAGTACGTCCAGTCCTACCCGCGCGGCATCCACGCGCAGGAGGCCTACTACCGGCTGGGAGAATCCTACCTCAACCTCCAGCAGGCCGCCGCGGCCCAGAAAACCTTCACCGAGCTCCTTGACAGGTTCCCCACCGGCGATTTCCGCGGCTTTGCCGCCTACCGCGTCGGGATGCTCGAATACGCACGGGAGGACTACCGGAACGCATTCCCCTTCCTGAAGATCGCCGCCGCCGAGGCGAAGAAGGCCGACGTCCGCACCAAAGCCACCTACTACCAGGCCCGCTGCCTCCAGCTCGCGGGGAACATCGACGCCAGCCTCCCCTATTTCGAGCAGGTCGCCGCCTCCTCGGAGGGCAATCCGTTCTGGCAGAATTCACTGATCGCTTCCGCCCGCATCCGTGCGAGCAACGGCCAGCCGGATGCCGCCCTCAAGAACTACCAACGCCTCATCGCCTACCTGGGCGCCACCCCCGAGGCGCGGGGCGAGGCCCTCGTGCAGTCCGGGCTCATCCTCACCGACCAGGGGAAATCGGAACAGGCCATCGAGGCATTCGAAGCGGTCTTCGAACTCGATGACAACGCCCGAGATTGGAAGCCTCTCGCCCGCTACGGGCTGATCGACAGCTATTACAAGTCGAAGGAGTACGAGAAGGTCATCGGGACCTACGCCAAGACGAACCAGTATATCCTCCCCGATGACACCCGTCCGAAAATGCTCCTCATGGTGGCCAACAGCTACCGCTACCTGAAACAGTATCCCCGAGCTGTCGATACCTATCTCGTTATCGAGCAGTACTACGGGGACCGGCCGGAGGGGCTCGATGCCGCCTATAACAAGCTCATCTGCTTCTACAATACGAAAGACGCGAACCTCCCGCGATTCGTCGATGCCTTCATGCGCAAGGTCGATTACAGCGGCCCCCACGTCGACGAGGCGCTCCTCCTGAAAGGCGAGTATCTCTTCAACGAGCAGAATTACACCGAAGCCGCGGAAGCCTACGGGAAGATCACCATCGACAACCTCCCGGAATCGTTGCGCGCCCGCACCCTTTACAGCCGCGGGTTTTCCCAGGCGGAAGCCGGCGAGTTTACCGATGCCATCTCGGCGCTGTCGCGATTCCTCGAGGAGTACGCGGAAGACCCCCTGGCCCCCAACGCGCTGGCCAAGCGCGCGCTCTCCTACAAAGCGCTCGAGGACAACTCCAAGGCGCTCGAAGATTTCGACCGGATCATCGCGGAGTTTCCCGACACGCGCCCCGCCGAGCTCGCCTACCAGCAGGCCGCCTTCGTCCACCTCGTCCGCAACGAGCACGCTAAGGTCGTCGAGAAGTTCAAAGGGCTCCTCGAAAGGTTTCCCGAGTCGAAGGCGGTGGCGGAAGCGCACTACTACATCGGGAGCAGCGAGCTCGAGCAGCGCAATTTCCAAGAGGCCATCGACTTCCTGAAAAAGGCCACCGAGCTCGATCCCGAAGAGAACGCGGAGCGGGCCGCCTCCAAGATCGTCCTGGCCGCGTTCTACCTCCAAGATGTCGACCAGCTGACCGAGGCCATCGATACCTACCGGCGCGCCAACGCCAGCGCGTTCATCCCGACCCAGATCCTCGGGTGTCTCGGGCTCAAGAAATTCGAGCTCGCTGACTACACGA
>CAZKYJ010000695.1:0-3476 GCA_964556355.1 uncultured Verrucomicrobiales bacterium
ATCGACGAGCCCGCTGCCGAGGTATTTCACGATGCCGTGCGCCGAGGCCGGGGCGGCCGTGCGCATCGACTCCGCGCGGAACTGGTTGCCCCACTGCGTGTCCGCCGACCAGCGCCCGGTCGCCTCGATCCGCTCGCCCGCCTCGACGGTCGGCAGCTTTCCCACCACCGTGACCGGATCGCGTTTCCCTTTCACCGCGACCTTCAAGATCGCGTAGCCACTCTCCTCGTTGAAGAACGTCACCCGTTCGATGGTGCCTACCACGCGCTCGCTCACGGGGCAGTCTAGCGCAGGATGCTACTGCACGGCAAAGAACCCGCCCGACTGCCGGTTGCCCCACCGCATGAGAGTCTCGGCATCGGTGAAGATATTTGCCGTCTTCGAGCCCAGCTGGACGAGCAGGGTGTCTCGCCCTTGAAACTCGGCGGTCGATACCAAGCAGCGCCCGCTGGCCTCGGTATAGCCGGTCTTCAGGCCGGTGCACTCAGGCATCCTGGCCAGTAGCTTGTTGGTCGATTTGTAGGTCTTCCCGGCCACGTAGACGCTCTGCAGCTTGGCCGTGTCGCGGATGAACGAATTCCGGTAGGCAACGAAAGCGATGCGGGCGATGTCCCGTGCGGTCGAATACTGGCCGCTTTCCGTGAGGCCGTGCGGGTTCTTGAAATTCGAGTCGTAGGCGCCGAGCTGGCGCGCCTTCGCGTTCATGGCGGCGGCGAAGGCCGGGAGGCTCCCCGAATGGTCGCGCGCGAGCGCCTCCGCGGCGTCGTTGGCGCTTTTCACGAGGAAGACGCGGAGCAGCTCGCGCCGGGTGATGCGCTGTCCCGCTTTGAGGTACATCTTCGACGGTGGCGCCTTGGTGTCTTCCGGCCGGATGACGATGGTGCCGTCGAGGTTGCCGCGCTCGAGGATGAGGAGCGCGGTGACGAGCTTCTGCGTGCTGGCGACCGCCCGCCGCTGGTCGGCGTTCTTCTGCGCGATGACGTCGCCCGATCGCGAATCGATCAGGATGTAAGAACTCGCCAGGACCCCGGGCGCGTCGGACGGGTAGATGTATTGGCCGCGGGCGGAGACCGGCTCGGTGGCCGGGAGCGAGCGGGTCACCGCCACCGCACGGGGCGGGGGAGCGGTCGGCCGCTGGGGAGCGGCCGAATACCCGGTGTAGGGGGCGTCGAGGAAACTGGTCCCGTAACGGGGCGGCGCCTGCTTCTTGGTGCCACACGAGGTCAGAGCAAAGGCGAGCGCTGCCAAAAAGACGCCGAAAGTGCGTGGGTGCATGCTTCGCTAATACGGCACCAATGGGAACGCTTCAAGGGGCGAAACCTTGAAGCGTCCCATAAATTATGGCTTTTCGAACTTCTACGCGGTGGTGCCAACGGCGCGGCTCCGGTCGAGAACCGTGGTGAGGGAGGCGACCATCCCGCCGACGTCCGAAAGGTTCGACGGGATGATGAGGGTGTTGCCCTCCTGGGCGAGGTTCCCGAATTCGCGCACGTACTGTTCGGCCACCCGGAGGCTGACGGCGTCGCGCCCGCCCGGCTCGTTGATCGCACTGGCGATCTGCCGGATGCCATCCGCGGTGGCGCCCGCCAGGAGCTGGATCTCTTGTGCCTTCCCCTCGGCCTCGTTGATCTGCTTCAACTTCAGCGCCTCGGACTGCTTGATGACCTCCTGCTTCTCGCCCTCCGCCACATTGATTTTCGCCTCCCGCTGACCCTCGGAATGGGCGACCTGGGCACGGCGCTCGCGCTCGGCCCGCATCTGCTTTTCCAAGGCGTCCTTGACCGATTGGGGCGGGTTGATATTCGCTATCTCGTAGCGGGTGATCTTCAGCCCCCACGGGTCCGATGCCTTATCGAGAGCCATGATGAGATTCGCGTTGATAGCTTCCCGCTCCTCGAAGGTCTTATCTAGCTCCAAGGTTCCTATCTCGGAACGCAGCGTCGTCTTCGCAAGCTGGGTGGCCGCGTAGAGGTAATTGTCGATCCCGTAGGACGCGCGCTTCGGATCGAGGACCTGCATGTAGAGCACACCGTCTATCTCGATCGCGATATTGTCTTTGGTGATACAGGTCTGTGGGGGAACGTCTACCGCCACCTCCTTCAGCGAGTGTTTGTAGGCGACCCGGTCGAGGAACGGGATGAGGATGTGGAAGCCCGCGTCGAGGGTGCGGGAGTATTTCCCCAGCCGCTCGATGACGAAGGCGGTGCGCTGGGGCACGACCTGGGCCGTCTTGATCAGCGCGACGACGACGAGGGCCGAGATCCCGATGGCCACGATGACGCCGGTGGACGGCGAGTCGCCGAGGGCGAACAGTGGAGGCAGCATATTCATTTTCTTGTTTCTATGTTAGGGTTATGAGGAAAGGGGCTCGACATGGAAGGTCAGACCATCGAGCGCGACGATGCGTACCAGCGCACCGACGGCGACGGGCGATTCGCATGCCGCCGCCCACTGCGCGCCCTTGAACTCGACCGTCCCGGGATCATCTGGCCCGGTGATCGCGGCAGTGACACGGGCGGTCTTGCCGAGGAACTCGTCGAGGTTCTCGGGACCGGTGACCCCGTTGGTCGAGCTGCCCCCGACGAACCAGCCCTTGAAGAGCCGGCGGAGCGCGAAGAGGAACAGGAGAGATCCCCCCGCGAATACGAGCAGCTGTGACTCCGCACCGGGGGTGACCCCGGAGGCGGTGAGCGCCGCGACCAGCCAGGCACCGATTCCGAAAAAGACGAGGACGACGCCGGGGACGGCAAATTCGGCGAGGACGAGGGCGAGGCCGACGAGAAACCAGAGGAGTGCAGGATTGGTCATTAGGTCGCGCGGGTTAGCTACCGCACGCCATGAGACTAAGAGACCCGGTTACCTTTGGCGATGATAATTGGGCATCCTATTTGGAATGCGGAGTTACGATTCAGATACAACGAAGAACGAAACTGACCCATCCGGAACCGGGATCGTCAGGGTCGTTTCGGTGGCGCCTTCGGTGCCAGGAACGGTGTCAGAACCGCTCGGGTTCACCAGGTCGGAGAAGGTGGTGACGGTGTAGGTACGTCCGGGCGCGGAGGGAAAGGTGAGAGCGATAGAAGCGTTCAGTCCCTGGCTGCGGTCGATGGCTCGGACTTGGAATGGGATGGCCGGATCTCGGAAGCCGGGCAGCTGCGCGCGAATCTCCCCCGGCCCGTTCCCCGTGGTGTGGACATTGAGATAGCTGCGACCGGCGATAAGGGCGGCGAGATTGGCACCCGCCAGGGTTCCGGAACCGGAGAAGGTGCCGTTGGTCCCGCCGGAGTTCGCGAGGCTCAGGACGACCCCGGCGGTCTCCGCCGGTCCGGCCGGCGCGTGGAGGTGGGAGCCGGTGACGTTCGTGCTCATACCGGTGTAGGTGCCCCTGATCTCGACGCGGCCGGTCGAGTAGTCGAAGGCGACTGTGGCCCGCCCGGAGGGATTTGTGCCAGCGAGGTTCGGGGTCGGGATTTCTT
>CAZKYJ010000696.1:0-3474 GCA_964556355.1 uncultured Verrucomicrobiales bacterium
GACATCGTCCGGCGCGAGCAGGTGGGCGAATCCGGCGGGCATCGCGGAAACCCCCGCGCTTTCGCGGGAGGCGATCTCGTCCCGCGAGATCTCCACGACGGTGCCCCCGCCCGCTGACATCTTCAGGTTTCGCCCGGTTTCTTCGAGGACGGACCCCGCAACGCGGGAGCCATCCGTCCTGGTGATGATCTGGGTGGCGAACCCTTCGGTGATGTCGGCGCTGGGGTCGAGGATCGAGCGCACGACGAATTCCGGATCCGCCCGCGTCCCAATCCCGGAGAGATCGGGGGCAAAGACGTTGCCCCGCCCCTCCATGCGGTGGCAATGGGTGCAGGCGACGCCGCCTTTTTGGAAGAAAAGGATGCGCCCGCGCTCGACGTCGGCGTCGGCAACCAGCGGGAGCACCGCTTCGGTGGTGGTGGGAATGTTAGGCGGTCGCCCCACCCGCGGCTGGACGACTACGATGTAGTTGGCCGCGCGGGCACGGATGCCCGCACGGTTCGGACCGAAGGACACCTGCCCGGCAGTCAGCTCCGCCCGGTAGAGGGTGTAGCGGGCGTCGCCCGCAGAGAGTGCCATCGGTGTCTCAACGAACCGGTCGCGCGCCCATCCCGGCAGGTGTTCGACCCGGTCATCGTAGGCGAGATAGACGGTCGAGGGGTAGAGCAGGTCGAGCGCAACGCCGGTGCCGGACGCGGGATCGGCATCGTCGTTGGCTCCACGCAGAAACGTTTCACCGGCCAGTTCGGCGGGAATCTCAAGAAATCGGTAGGGTCGGTCGCTGTAGGCGAGGGCACCGGCGGCAAGCACCGCCTCCCCGTAGCGCCCGCCGCCGCCCCGCACCGGCTGGATGTCTCCGATGACGTGCAGCGGTCGGGCGCTTAGGATTCCCGCCTCGGCGCCACCGCGTGCGCCTCCCGCGAGCGCGGGCCCCTTGATGATCGCCGGAGCCTTGCCCGCCAGCCGCCGCCGGGCGAGGTCAGCAACCCCGGGGTCGGGATCGTCCACCATCGGCTCTAGCTCGGGATGGTCGAGCCTGTCGTCCTCCAAGAGGGCGAGCAACGCGGCGCGGCGGGCGCCCGGTCGCGGGTCACCGAGGGCGGAGCGGAGGAAATCGGTGGGGGCGAGGTGCCGCAAGGCCTGCCAAGCGGAGTAGAAAACCACGCGGTCATCCTCGCGTCCAGCGAGATCGATCAGCCGGGCGCAATCCTCCGGGGCACCCGCCCGGTGGAGGGCGGTGACCGCGGCATGGCGGACCCGGGCCTGGGGATCGGTCAGACAATCGGCGATCGCGGGTGGCAGCGGGCGCCCGGCGCGGTCGGCGTGGATGCGCAGCGATTGGATGCGCACGTTTTGCGGGGCGGATCTGCCGATTGGGAAGCGGGCATTGGCGGAGGACATCTGCGCCAGGGTCCAGAGCGCCCAGGTTTGGAGCTGGCGGTTGGTGGCGCCGTCGAAAGGCCGGGCGGTTTCCACGAGCGCGTCGGCGGCGGCTTCGCCCCGGCGCACCAGTTCGTTCTGGGCGTCGGTCCGCCAAGCCGGGAGGTGGCTGCCAAGGTCTTCCACCAGCTCGGCCACCGACCACCGGGAGAGCGGCGACGCCCGCTTCGCGGCGTCCAATGCCGCCGTTTGCGGGGGGCTCTCCTTTGGCCACAATCGGTAGATGCGCCCCTCGTTCGCCATGGTGCCCCCATCGGTCACGGCGCCATATTCTCGCCCCCAGCTCGAGATGTAGAGCGCCCCGTCGGGTCCGAACTCGAGATCGACGGGGTCGAAGCTCCGCCCGGTGCTGCCCTCCATGGTGCGACCGCCGCCGGCGCTGGCCAGCAGGCCGGGTCTCCCCCTGGCCGGGAGCAGGCGGGCCCCGTCCCATTCCGGCCGGTAGATCATGATCTCCCTCCGCAGCCAGTCCGCAACGAAGAAGACGTCGCGGTAGCGCGGGGGGTAGCCGTCGATCGAGCAGTAGGTGACGCCCGTCCCGGAGCCTTCGAACAACGGCCCCGCACTCGGTGCGGTGGGCAGATGGTCGTCGCCCTGCCAGTCGAAGCTCCACCGGTGCCCCCAGCCGAAGTTCGCCGCGAAGAATGGTGCCACGAACTTGTCACCGTGCGTCTGGTCGTTGTCCGTTCCCAGCCAATCGAAACCGTCGTCGAAGGCGATGTCCCACGGGTTGCGCAATCCGCGCGAGAAGATTTCCAGTCCTGAGCCGTCTGGCCCGCAGCGGAGAATCCCGCCCGACAGCCCCCAGTCGTCGCGCGGGTCGTGGAAGTTCTTTCGGTAGTCGGTCCGGCCAAAGGTTTGGGGCTCCGGGAAATCGGGTGCTCCATCGTCCAGGGAAACGCCCCACAGTTCCCGGAAGGGGAGTGGCGCTACCCGGTGCGGTGGTCGGCTGAGCCCCTTGGAGTTTCCCTTCGACATGTAGAGCCGGCCATCGGGGGCCCAGCAGAGCCCGTGCAGTCCGTGCTCGAGATTCCCCAGGTCGGTGTAGACACGCACATACTCGTCCGCGCTGCCGTCTCCGTCCGTGTCCTGCACCCGCGTCAGATCCGGCGCGTTGGCCACCCACAGTGCGTCGCCCCGCCAGGCCAGCCCCTGGATCGCATTGAAGCCGGAGGCGAACTCGCTCCGCGAATCCGCGGCCCCGTCGCCGTCCGTGTCTTCGAGGATGAAGACCGCGTCGCCCGGGGTCTCCGGCGTCGGATGGCGGTACTGTGGACCCATGCCGACGCAGAGGCGTCCCGCCGCATCGAATGCGATGGCACACGGGTTGCGCACCAGCGGATCGACGGCAAAGAGGCTCACGGCAATGTCGTCGGGCACAATGGGGAAGCTCTCGTCGGACGCGAAAGCGAGCGGGGCGGCGGCAAGGAGCAGCGGAATGGCGGGGGCACGCATACTGAAATAGGGGGAACGCGGGATCTCCGGGCGCGGCGGGGCAGGCCGCCCCCCAAGGATTCGCTGGGAACCAAGCTCCGATATCGCCCCCGGCGCAAGTCGGAGGGTGGGGGACACCCACGGTAGAGGTGCCAGGCCGCTTGCGGGGAACGCTCAGTATTCCGCCGCAGACTTCGGGCGGTCCGCGCCAGATTCGGCCCGGTAGATGGCGTCGAGCTGGATGCCGTACGTTTGGTCCATCGTCTCCGAAACTTTGGCCAGGATCTCCGAGAGCGTCTTCAGCGCGGCGAGGATGCCCTCTGCATATTTGAACTTGGCAAAAGCCGGCCGGGCGGCGTTGAGGGCCTGTTCAAGGTGGGCGGTTCCCACGAACGGTTCGAGTCCGTAGCCGACCATGAGATTGGCGCGCCCGCTCTCGCCGTCGATCGTCATGAGGATATTCCGGTTTTGCGACCCGCGCTCCATCTCCCGGCAGATCCCACCCTTGTTGAAAAGCCAGAACGAATAGATACCGAGATGGATCTCTTCGGGGAGCTTGGTGGCAAGCACCGAGAAATGCGCCTGGGGGAAGCGCGCTTC
>CAZKYJ010000697.1:0-561 GCA_964556355.1 uncultured Verrucomicrobiales bacterium
GGCCACTCGTTCGGGAAAGCGCATGGCGCCGCGAGCGCCGACAACGTGGGGGCGGACCCGGAAGGTGGCGCACTTGAGGAGCAAGGGTTCGGTTGGAAAAACAGCTTCGGCAAAGGCAGGGCCGAAGACACCATCACCAGTGGTCTCGAAGGCGCCTGGACGAATACGCCGGCCCAGTGGTCGCACATGTATCTCGTCAACCTGTTCGCCCATGAATGGGAGTTGGTGAAGAGCCCGGCGGGCGCCCACCAGTGGGCTCCCAAGGACGGGGCCGCCGCGGGTACCGTGCCGGACGCCCACGTCGCCTCGAAGACCCATGCCCCCATGATGTTCACGACCGATCTCGCCCTGAAGAAGGATCCCGCCTACCACGAGATCGCGAAGCGCTTCCTCGAGAACCCCAAGGAATTCGAAGATGCTTTCGCCCGTGCCTGGTTCAAGCTGACCCACCGCGACATGGGGCCGGTCGCCCGCTACCTCGGCCCCGAGGTTCCGGACGAGCTGCTTTCCTGGCAGGACCCGCTTCCCGCCGTCGACCACGAACTCGTCGGCGCCGACGAC
>CAZKYJ010000697.1:571-3474 GCA_964556355.1 uncultured Verrucomicrobiales bacterium
CGCTTCGATGGCGATCCGCGACCGGTCGGAGATGCCGACGACATCGCCGCTCTGAAGGCGGAGATCTTGGACTCCGGCCTGACGACCTCCCAGCTGGTATCCACCGCCTGGGCCTCGGCCTCGACCTTCCGCGGGTCCGACCTGCGGGGGGGTGCCAACGGCGCCCGGATCCGCCTCGCCCCCCAAAAAGATTGGGAGGTCAACCAGCCGGACCAGCTGGCGAAAGTCCTGGCCAAGCTCGAGAAGATCCAGGCGGAGTTCAATGCGTCGCAGTCCGGGAACAAGAAGATCTCGCTGGCGGATCTCATCGTCCTCGGGGGCAATGCCGCCGTCGAGGCGGCGGCCAAAAAAGCTGGCCACGAGGTCGAGGTGCCGTTCGCACCCGGCCGCACCGACGCGACCCAGGACATGACCGACGTGGAGGGGTTTGCCGCACTCGAGCCCAAGACCGACGGCTTCCGCAACTTCCTCGGGCACGAGCTCGACCGGCCGGCGCCCGAAAACCTGGTCGACCGCGCCCAGCTGCTCGACCTGACCGCTCCCGAGATGACCGCCCTCGTAGGGGGGATGCGGGTGCTCGATACCACCGTCGGCCATCCGGATCTCGGCGTCCTCACCGCCGCGCGTGGCACCTTGAGCAACGACTTCTTTGTCAACCTCCTAGACATGGACACGGTGTGGAAGGTGTCGCCCATGTGCGAGCACTTCTACGAGGGGCGCGAGCGGGAAACGGGCGAACTCAAATGGACCGCCACCTCGGTCGACCTCGTCTTCGGCTCGAACTCGCAGCTCCGCGCCATCGCGGAGGTCTACGCCAGCGCCGACGGGGAGAAGAAGTTCATCGGAGACTTCATCGCCGCCTGGAGCAAGGTGATGAACGCCGACCGCTTCGACCTCGAAGCCTGAGGGAGAGCAGGAAAGTAGCTCCCGGCGCCCCGCCTCGGCCACCCTCCCGGCCAGGGCGGGGCGCTTTTTATTGCCCAGACGCCCTCGCGCGACCGCTCCTCACCGGACGAAGACGCCGAAAAGGTAGCGGATCTCCTCGTCGATGGCCCCGTCTCTGTCGTCGTCGATGGTGAGGGCGATCTCCTCCCGGAGCAGGCGGCGGTAGCGCTTGCGCAGCCGGTGCACGGCCATCTTGATGGCGGCCTCGCTCATGCCCAGCTGGTCTGCCAGGTCGGGGTAGCGGCCCGGCGAGGAAGAGCGCGGTCGGAGCGCCGTGCTTGTCGATGCGTGCAGACAGAGCGGACGACGGGTGGGACGGTCAAGCTTGCGCTGTCGGTTCCCGAAGATGCGGTAGCGAAGGCCGAAAGCTGCGCGAAGCCTCACGGCCCCAGCGGGGCGTCATCTTGCACCTCGGGCGAGTGCTCGAAGCGGAGGCGCCAGAATTGCTGGCGCCGTCGTTGGGGTCCACTCCGGCAAGCGGTCCGCCCGCCACCGACCAAGCCACCTCGGTGGGAGCGAGCGGCAGGGTGGTGTCGTCATCCATCACGGTCTCGGCATTCAGCGCGTTGGTGGCGCCTTCCGGCACCGAGGGGGTCGCGGCCACCACCGCGAGGGCGGCCACATCGTAGAGCTGGCCGATGTAGCCGGGCCGGTGCGTGTAGTTTGACGCCACCGCCACCGCGCCGCCTGAAGGATCGGCGGCGTGATCTGCGGAGTAGTTGCCGCCCGCCGCTCGCGGGATCCCGCCCACGCCGCCTTCCGGGTTGAGCGTGTAGTCCGTCGAGACCCGTGGTGCGGCGACCGCGAGGGTGGGGAGGAGAAGCAAGGCAGGCGGCAGCGGCTCATGGCTGGAGGGCCTCGAGGGTGTAGGTGATGCGGATTCCATAGATCCGGAGATTGAAGTTTCCGGGACTGTCGCTCGTCGCCTCGATGTAAGCCCAATATTGAAACGCCTCGTTGTCGATGACGGCTCGAGCGGCAACCGGGTTGGCATCTTCCAGGGTGCGGATTGCCGGCGACGCCGAGGTCGGGGGAGAGGCATCCTGCAAGACGGCGATGTTTTCATTGCCGGTGCTTTCGAAGGCGCGGCGGCGCAGACGGCCGGTGAAGTTCGTGAAACTGCCGGTCGTGCTGTTGTCCTGATAGAGCAGCTTGATCCCGGTGACCGTTGCCCCCTGGGGCAGTCGCACATCTCCGAACAGGCTGAGATTGCTGGTTCCGGCTCCCGAGACGATATATCCGGCGGTGGAGCGGATGTAGGTCTCCCCCTCATCGCGCACCTGGAGACCGCTGCCGGGCAGGTTGTAGACAAAGGTTCGCGGGGCGGGGAATTCATGGGCGGCGGCGGTGACCGAGCCATCGGCGGCGAGATCACCGCCAAAGCGAGCCTCCTGCGTCACGTTCAGACTTCCGGCCAGATCGGCGTTACCTGCGACGGCAAGCGAACCTGCCGAAAGGTCGCCGGTAACGAGAGCACCGCCCTCCACATGCAGCATGGCTTGCGGCGCGCGGGTTCCGATCCCCACGCGATGGGTCGTGGCGAGATCGACCCTGGTGAAGGCTTCAAGGATCGTGAGTGAGCTATCGAAATTGGACACCACGAAGGCGGTGCTCCCGCTGACGACTACGGACTGGGCACCACTGAGGGCATTGAAGCCGCCCCGGCCGTCCACGATTTCGGCGACGAGGGCGGGAGAGGAGGGATCGGCCACGTCGATCAGGGTGAGGGAATCGTCGAATCGCGATGCGACAAAGGCGGTGTTCCCTCTGACGAATACTGAGCCGGCCCCACCGAGGGCATCGAAGCCCTCCTGGCCGTCCACGATTTCGGCCAGCAGGGTGGGGGTGGTGGGGTCGGCCACGTCGATCAGGGTGAGGGAATTGTCGAATCGCGATGCGACGTAGGCGGTGCTCCCGCTGACGAATACTGACTGGGCTCCACCGAGGGCATTGAAGCC
>CAZKYJ010000698.1:0-3472 GCA_964556355.1 uncultured Verrucomicrobiales bacterium
ACGCGGATCTGCTCGGCCTCTTCCAGCAGCGGCGAGAAGGGATCGTAGTTGAGCGAGGTGAGCCCTACGTTCACGGCGGTCAGGTTCTGGCCCTCGCCCCGGTAACCCGCGTTGGCGGGCTTGCGCGGGCCGGTCGGCGGGATGGCTCCCGACGACGCGCTGATCGCCCGCGCAGTCGACGCGCTGGTCGACGAGCGGGGCCTGCCCTCCGCGATCCGGGAGCCGCTGGGGGAGCGGGTCGGGGCGGAGGGTCTTCTCGACCTGGTAGGCCATCGATTCGGCGTTGTTCTTCGTCTCGACGCTCTCCTTGCGCTTCTTGTCCTCGTCGGCGTGGGCCTCGGCGTCGCGCTTGGCCTTCTCGATCTCCTCCTCGCTGAGCCCGCTCGAGCCGGCGATGGAGATCTTTTGCTCCTTGTTGGTGTTCTTGTCCTTCGCGGAGACGTGGAGGATACCGTTGGCGTCGATATCGAAGGTGACCTCGATCTGGGGCACGCCGCGGGGTGCGGGCTCGATGCCCTCGAGTTTGAAGGTGCCGAGCTGCTTGTTGTCCCGCGCCATGGGGCGCTCGCCTTGCAGGACGACGATCTCGACACCGGGCTGGTTGTCGGCGTAAGTCGAGAAGGTCTGCGATGCCTTTTTGGGGATCGTCGTATTCCTCGGAATCATCGGGGTGGCGACCCCGCCAGCGGTCTCGATCGCGAGGGTGAGCGGGGTCACGTCGAGCAGGAGCACGTCCTTGACGTCACCTTGGAGAACGCCACCCTGGATGGCTGCACCGATGGCGACGACCTCGTCGGGGTTCACCCCTTTGTGCGGCTCTTTCCCGGCCAGAGCACGGGCGGTCTCGATCACTTTCGGCATGCGGGTCATCCCGCCGACGAGAACGAGTTCGTCGACGTCGTTCGCGCTAAGCTTGGCTTCGGCGAGACAATCTTTGACCGGCTTGACCGTGCGCTCGAAGAGCGAGTCGGTGAGCGATTCGAGCTGGGAGCGGGTGAGCGTTTTCTGGATGTGCTTCGGCCCGGTAGCGTCCGCGGTGATGAACGGGAGGTTCAAGTCATAGCTCTGGGACGAGGAGAGCGCGATCTTCGCCTTCTCCGCCTCTTCTTTGATCCGCTGGAGAGCATCGGGCTGGCCACTCAGATCGATCCCGCTGTCTTTCTTGAAGTCGGCGACGATCGACTCGATGATCTTGTTGTCCCAGTCATCGCCGCCGAGCTGGGTGTCACCGTCGGTCGCGAGCACCTCGAAGACACCGTCACCGATCTCGAGGACCGAGATATCAAAGGTGCCTCCGCCGAGATCGTAGACTGCGATCTTCTCGTCGGACTTCTTGTCGAGGCCGTAGGCCAGCGCGGCTGCGGTCGGCTCGTTGATGATCCGGCGGACGTTGAGGCCGGCGATCTCACCCGCGGCTTTCGTCGCGTTCCGCTGGGAGTCGTTGAAGTAAGCCGGGACGGTGATGACCGCTTCGGTGATGGTTTCGCCGAGCTTCTCCTCGGCATCGGATTTGAGCTTGCCGAGGATCATCGCGGAGATTTCCTGTGGGCTGTAGGTCTTTTGCTCGCCGGCCACCGTCACCTGGATGTGGGCGTCGCCATTGGATGCCTCCACGATGGTGTAGGGCATCTTTTTGTCGGCGTCGGTCAGCTCGGAGTATTTGCGACCGATGAGGCGCTTGGCCGAGAACACGGTGTTCTGCGGGTTGGTGACGGCCTGCCGCTTGGCCGCCTGTCCAACGAGGCGCTCGCCGGACTTCGAAAATGCGACGACGGATGGGGTCGTGCGGGCGCCTTCCGAATTCTCGAGGACGGTCGGTTCGCCGCCTTCCATGACGGCCATACACGAGTTGGTCGTTCCAAGGTCAATTCCTAAAATCTTGCTCATTGTGGTTCTCCTCTTTTTGGGGTGAAAGTTTTTCTGATTTTTAAAGTGGTGGGGGTGCTCCGGCCGGGACTGCCAGAAGCATCGGGTTGCTCCCCCTCCCTTTGCAATCGGTGTGCCACCACGCCACTTTTTAGCACAACTCGTTGAACATCATGCTCTTGAAAAATCCAACCCACTTCTCCCGTCCCCCATTGAGCCGAGGCACTGCGACAAAGTGGCACAAATCGACGCAGTGGGCGTGCCGCATTGACGCTCAAGGGCCACATTGGCGCTCAGGACATTTTCCGACAATTCCCGCGCATCTTCCGGTTCAATCGCCCGGGGCACCGAGGGATCAATCAGCCGAGCTTTCTGCGAGGATGCGTTGGTAGACCCGCCGGGCATGGGCGTAGTCGGCTTCGGCTTGGGCGAGTTCGTCTTCAGCGTAGGTCGGGGATTTTTCTTTCCAACACTGCTCAAGCGCGGCGAGGCACCAGCGGGCGCTGTGGCGGCTGGCGCGGACAGGGAGTTCGTCCACGCGGACGACGATGGGATTGCTGTGCGCGTGCGGGTAGATGCGTACGGCCACCCAACTGCTAGCCGCGATTTCGGGTGCCCCGAAAACGATGTCTTCGAGGCGCCCGTCTGACGGAAGCGACTGCGAGGCGACCGGCCGCCCGTTGACGATCAGTTCGACGGCGACAGGAGCCTCGCTCCCGGTTCGGGCGGCGGCGCTGACGGCGAAAGCGCCGTCGGCGCGGCGGGCGAAATCCATGAGGTGCGCACGACCATCGCTGACGTAGCTTTTTCCGAGCCGGAGGTTTTCGACCCAACGATCGTAGTCGAGGGTGCCATCGAGCTGGACGTAGACGCGGCCCATCGCGACGCGCTCGCCGCTCATGCAGGGGAAGTCGGTTTCGCCGCTGGCAACGACGGGAAAGCCGCAGTTGAGAACGTGATACCACATGTTCCACTCGGCATCGCGCGGGGTGTTCATGGTGGCGATGAAATCGATCGCGGGAACCTCTTTCCCCATCGGCCCGGGAACCTGGTGGGTGACCTGCATGACGAACTCGCAGGCGCCGATGCCGTCCATGGCAGGGATGTCGAAATTTGGGAGGCGGTGCGTGCCGTCCGTGCCCGGCGTGCGACCGATGCTCCGGGTGAGGCCGGCGCCGCTATGGGCGGTACCGGTGACGGCACCCTGTCGCTTTGCCCAGCGCAGGGTGTTCATCCCGAGGGTCGGCCAGTGGTCTTTCGATTCGCCGCCGGGAGGGATCTGATCGGTGAGTCGGAGGAGGTTGAGGTGGCCCGCGTTGTGCGAGCCGAAACCGCTGACCTCGATATCGTAGCGGAGCAGGTAGGGGTAGCGGCTGACGGCGGCTGGCTTCCCGGTGAAGAACTGCTTCTGGTAGTCAAAGCAGGGGCCCCAGGTCAGGCAGCAGCCGACTTTGCAGTCCTCACCCATAATGTGGCGGAGCATGTCAGGAGGATGGACGCCTTCGCTCGGAGCACTGTAGTGCAGGCAGCCGGCGGCGTGAATGTGGTGGTCGCCGCTCCAGTAGCCGCGGGCGGCGGTGTCGATCCACCGCTCGACCCGGTACTC
>CAZKYJ010000699.1:0-2320 GCA_964556355.1 uncultured Verrucomicrobiales bacterium
CACGAGCGGTTCCTGGGCGAACTGGGCGCGGGCGCAGCGCAGGATATCGAGGTTGGTCAGGGTGATCGGACGGAAACTGCCGCGCTCGACGAGGATGGCCTTTTTGTAGAGGACGTCGGCCGGCTGCACCACTTCGCCGCTGGCGGTGAACATGGTGGCATCGGCCAGACCTTTCTCGACGAGCTTGAGCGCCATGATCCGGTTGTCCAGCCCCGCGAAGGCCGGGCCGGAGAAATCGACGAGGTCGATCTCGGCGCGCTCCGGCGTCAGGTTGTCGATCAGCGAGGCGAGCAGCGCGTCGGGGTCGGCGTGCAGGAACATAGCACCGTAGATCAAGTTCACCCCGAGGATGCCGACGGCGGCCTGCTGCTGGACCGGCTCGGTGTCGCGCAGGCGAACGTGGGCGATGATCTGGGAGGGCTCGGCACGCGGCGCGGTCTGGAAGCGGATGCCGAGCCATCCGTGCCCGTCGTCCTGGAACGAGTAGCTGCGGGCGAGTACGGTGTTGGCGAAGGCGAAGAAGGTCGATCCGGCGCCGCGCGTCTCGTCGAGGCGGTTGACCAGCGAGCGGTACTCCTTGTCCACCATGGTCTCGACGCGCGGGCGGCTGACGTAGCGCCCCCCCGCGCCGTAGATGGCATCGCTGAAAACCTTGTCGTAGGCCGAGATCGTCATGGCCACCGTCCCGGAGGCGCCACCGACCCGGTAGAACCAGCCCCCGACCTCCTGCCCGGCACCGATCTCCGCGATGGTTCCGTACTTAGAACTGTCGAGGTTCAGCGCGAGCGCCTTCTGGTGGGAGCTGGCGATATCCGGGTCTTCGTCGGTGGAAGGCATGGGGCAGGCAGGGGGAGAGGCACCCTCAGTGTAGGCAGATCGCACGGGAGGGGCAATGGCGGATTCCGGAGGTAAACCGGTGCTTTTCCGCGGAAAATCGCACCCCGTTCCGATGACCTGACAGTTTATGATGCGGGAGCACCGTCGCATTCCCCGAGGTCGGCGATCGTGATCGGGGGAGGCACCGGTGCTTCTGCTGGCCTACGGCGGTGGTCTCGTGTAATCTTCGCATGTATGAAAGCCCCCCTTTCTCTCGCCGTCGGCGCGCTGGCCAGCGTGACCATTTCCACCGCCGCCACCACCGATGATTTCGAAGGTGGGGGGACGCCCGCGACCGCGATCCAGGCCAACACCGCCCCCGGTCCCACCATCATTACCGGAGGGCCGGACGGGAGTTACCTCCACCTCGTCGACGGGGTCGGGAACCAGACGAACCGCTATGTCTACGACCTCACCGACCCCGGCGTATTTGAGACCATCACGGCCGGCTTCGACTTCCGCATCCTCCCCGGCACCGCAGGGCTGGCGGACGGCATCAGCCTGGCTCTCATCCCGACGGCGGCGTTCGGGACAAGCGGCGCCGGGGCGACGTTCACGGCTGAGGAACCCAATGTTGCGGGAGGGTTCGGCCTCGGCATCGACCTCCACCCGAATATCCGCAACGTCTCGGTCCACTGGGATGGTTTCCAGGTCAACGAGCGGGCCGTGGTCGCGAACGATCCGTCCGACTTCCGCACGAACGGCGTCTTCAATACCGCCGTGGCGGAGATCCGGCGGGTGGGCAATGGCAGCAATGTCACCGTCACCCTGACACCGGATCCGTTCGGCGAACTCGGTGCGCCCGGTGCGCCGGTCGAGATCATCCGCACCGCCCTTCCCAATCTCCTCCCCTTCGAGAGCCGCGTCCAGCTCAGCGGACGGACGGGCGGGTCCAATCTCAACGGCGACATCGACAACCTTGCGGTCACTTACAGCGACCCGTTCGCCGGGGGCCTGCCCGCCGCCCCGGCGGGCAACGTCTTCCAGGACTTCGAGAGCACCGGCAGCACCGGCTACAGGGCGGTCCAGACCGGGGCGCTACCCGCCCCGCTCCTGACCGCCGGTGACCCCGGCAGCGACGGCACCTTCCTCCGCTTGGTGAATGACAATGTCGGCAGCCAGAACGGACGCGCCGTATTCAATCGCGGCCCCGACGGCGGCACCTCCACGGTCGTCGAAGTTCTCGAATTCGACGTGCGTTTCGGCTCCACCGACCAGCCCGCCGACGGCCTCGGCGTAGCCTTCCTCAATACCGCCACCGCCGGGGTCACCGGCGACGGGCCCGCCTTCTCGGAGGAGGTGAATCTGGCCGGCGTCCTCGGCATCGGCATCGACGTCTTCAGCAACAATGCCGACGATCCGGCGCTGGCCGTCTCCATCCACTGGGACGGCGCCGAAATCGCCGATATCCCCGTGGACGCGGCCGGATTCCCCCTTAACCAGT
>CAZKYJ010000699.1:2330-2954 GCA_964556355.1 uncultured Verrucomicrobiales bacterium
AGTTCCATCGGCTGACGATCATCCGCGAGCCGGTCGACGGTGGCCTCAACGTCACCGTGAGCGCTATCGCCGACGTCAATGGCATCCCCGGCTCCAGCACCGTGATCGCCGATGAGATCTTCGTCCCGGGAGCGTTTATCTACGACTACCGCGTGGCCTTCGCCGGGCGGACGGGCGGCTCCACCGCCGACCACGACATCGATAACATCGCCACATTCCAGATGGGGCGCGGCGCCTCCCCGACCACCGCGACCAACTTTTCGCCCAACGACGGATCCGGCTACAAGGCCTACGGCCTGCGCGCCGGCGACCCGCCGCGCACGTTCGATGATGGGGCTGCCAATGCCACCTACCTCCGGCTCCTCAACGCCCAAAACAACCAGCTCAATTCCGTGGTCTTCGACCAGGACGACAGCGGCACCGGCGCCGCGGCCGCCACCACCATCGTGGCGGAATTCGACACGCGGATCACCAACCCCGGAGGCGACGCCGCCGACGGCTTTGCCCTGATGCTCATCCCGACCAGCACCTACGGAAACACCGGGCCGGGGGCACAATTCGATGGCGGGCCGGCCGCCGAGGAGCCAAATATCGCGGGACTGTTCGGCCTCGCCTTCGATCTCT
>CAZKYJ010000699.1:2964-3470 GCA_964556355.1 uncultured Verrucomicrobiales bacterium
ATTCAACGAGGTGTCACTCCACTGGGACGGAGGCGTCGTCGCCGCGACCGATATCGACCCGGGGCTCATCGACCTCGACGCCGGAGTCTTCCACCACGTCCGCCTCGAACTCAGCCAGGTCGGCGACCAAGTGCTCGCCAACGTCACCTTGACCCCCGATACCTTCGGTGCGGCCAGCTCCCCGGTGGCCGTCTTCACGGACGTCACGATTCCCGGGATGAGCTTCTACGACTTCCGCGCCGAGTTCGCCGGCCGCACCGGGGGCCAGTCCATGGAGGTCGATCTCGACAACGTCAGCGTCCTCACCGACCCCGCCCCCGCGGATTTCCGCATCACCTCGGTCGAGCGGCCGGACGCGAACACCTTGCGCATCACCTTCCCCACCGAGGACGGGCGCACCTACCGTACCGAAGAGAGCGCCAGCCTGGCAGCCGGATCGTGGACCACGGTGCAAATGGGCACCGCGGGAACCGGCGGCACCGTCACCGTCGATCTCCCCGTCGCCG
>CAZKYJ010000700.1:0-3460 GCA_964556355.1 uncultured Verrucomicrobiales bacterium
GCCCGGGAGAAGTTCTGGCCGAGGAAGTGGCTAGTACCGGCTTGGATGGCTTTGCGATCCTGTACCATGGCCTCGATGCAGACGGTCTTCTCCGCGCCGGGGAAGCGTTCGTTCTCGGTTTTCTCACCAGTGATCACGGGGATGGCAAGGTGGTCGCGGGCGAAGGTCTCGTAGACTCCGAGCATCATGTCGGTCTCGTCGAGGGCCTCTCCTTTGGTGGCGTGGGCGGTGTGGCCTTCCTGCCAGAGGAACTCGGCGGTGCGGAGGAAGAGCCGGGGCCGCATCTCCCAGCGCATGACGTTGGCCCACTGGTTGATGAGCAAAGGGAGGTCGCGGTAGCTCTGCACCCAGCGCGCGAAGGCCGCGCCGATGACCGTTTCGCTGGTCGGGCGGATGACATAGGGCTCGGTGAGCTCGCCGGTCGGCGTCATCTTCGTCTTCCCGGTATCCGGGTCCCTGGTGGCCTCGAGCCGGTGGTGGGTGACCACCGCACACTCGGTGGCGAAGCCCTCGGCGTGCTCGGCCTCCTTCTCTAGATAGGACACCGGGATGAGCAGCGGGAAGTAGGCGTTCTGGTGGCCGGTTGCCTTAAACATGGCGTCGAGCTGGCGCTGCATCTGCTCCCAGATGCCGTAGCCCCACGGCTTGATGACCATGCAGCCACGGATGTCGGGTGCGTTCTCGGCAAGATCGGCCGCGCGGACGACCTGCTGGTACCACTCGGGGAAATCTTCGGCGCGCGTGGGCGTGATGGCTGTCTTCATAAAATCGGTCAGTTCGGGAGCTCGAGCCCACTGGCCACCGGGCTCGCAGGCGTCGTGGATTGCAGTTCTTCCTCGCTGCGGCGGAGCTGGAGGGCGGCGGGGATTTTCCGCCAGTCGGACGCGTAGAACTCGGTGCCCGAAACCACCCAGACGACGACTTTCTTGGGATCGAGGTAGCCGGGGGAGATGACGGACTTCCGCAACAGGCGCTGGCGCGGAATGTTGCGGGCGCCGTCCTCGCTGGCCTGGAGGTCGTAGGTGACGCGAAGTTCGTGGGCGAGCTGCTGGGGGAAGCTGGCACCGGACTCTTTGTAGGCGAGCGAATGAGCATCGCCGAGCACCACGAGCGGGGCGTTGGAGACGTCGGAGGTGCCGGTGATGACCCGGGCGGGGACGGTCTCCGGCGGGCCGTCGCTCAGGCCCCCATCGATGGGCAAGGTGGCCTCGGCTTCGCCAATCCCGGATTTCTTGAGGGAATCCGGGATGATCTCGGCGTCGCGGATGCGGTCGGCGACCATCTTGGCCGCTTTCTCGGCGGCGCGGGGAGACCATGCCGCATGGGTCTTCGGAAACATCCGCCCGGTTTTGGCATCGCGGTCCTCGAGCATCTCCGGGGTGGGATCGATGACGGCGACGCCCTTGCTGCGGAGCTTGGCGTAGAGCGCGGAGAGGTACGGGTCGAGGCGGCGGACTTTCCGGCTGCTGAGCCGCCAGTCGGGCGAGAGCTCGTCCGGGTAGAGCACCGCTTTCGGCGGGACCGGGACGATCACGAGCTGGACTCCACGGTCTTTGAGCTGCTCATGGTACTCGACGACCGCGGCGACGGCGCCCTCGTAGGCGGAAGATCCCGGTTGGCCGCGATCCGCGATGGCCGCGAGTTCGGAAGTGGCGAAGAACCATTCGTCGCGCCCCTCGACACCGCTGCCCGTCGCGGCGGCAGCGCGCGCGGCGGCAGCCTGGCGGAACTCGGCCACGAGGGGGTCGGCGTCCGTGACTTCGGGAGTGGCGTCCGGCGTTTCGACGGTCTCCTCGCCGCCGGGCTCGGCATCGGGATCGCCCTTTTTGCCAAACTTTTCTTTCAGGGACGCGCAGCCGGGGACGAGGGCGGCAGCGGCGAGCAGGGTGACGATCCAACGGGGATTCATAGGGACGCACATCGTGTTCGAAAACGAACAGGTTGCAACCGGCATTCCCTCACTCGAAGGCGTCGAGGGCGTCGCGCAGTTCGGAGATCTCCTCGTCCAGGGCGTCGAGCTTCTCGCCGATCTCAAACTGACGGCGGACGACGTGGCGGCGCTCGGCCTCGAGCTCTTCGGGCGAGAGGTTTGCGTTGTAGACGATGGTAGCATCGACGCCGCTCTCCCGGTAGAGCGAGGCGATGCGCTCCAGGTCGGCCACGCGCTGCTCGTAGCGCTCGAGCGTGTCGTCGAGGCGACCGAGCAAATGCCCGCGCTCGGAATCGGTCGTAGCGAACGAGGGGAGCGCGGTTTCCCGGCGCCGGATGATCTCGCGCTCGAGGAGGAGAATCTGCGCCTCGCGGGGGAGGGTGAAGTCACCGCTGTCGCAGAAATGTTTCAAGAACGCGACCTGCTCGGCGGGGAGCGTGAAGGGGTCGAGCTCGAGGAAGCTGGCGAACCCGTTGGCGACGTAGTATTCGTTGCGCTCGGCGATCTCGATCTCGAGTTCCAGCACGCGTTCTTGCAGGTCGTAGAGGAGGTCGATCTGCTGGTAGGTCTCGGGCACGGCGATCTCCGACCGCGGCCGCGGAACCGGGTGGGGCGGGATCGCCGCGGCCTCCGGCTCCGTCGGCTCGGCGGCCGGCTGTGGCTCCAGCCAATCGCATGACGGCACCGCCAGGAGGGCGGCGGCGAGCGCGGGGACGGCTGGAGAGATCCGGGGCATCGGGCAGAAAGAACCGGCCAGCGGCTCAGAGGTTGTGCTGGGCAAGGAAGGGTTCGAGTTCGTCGGTGCCGAAATCGGCCAGAACCAGTTCGCGGTCCGCACCGACGGCGAGGGTGGGAGCCTTGGTCTGTCCCGACAGCTCGCGCATTTCCGCGAACAGGGAAGGGTCCGCGATCACGTCGAATCGCTCGTAGCCGTAGCCGCGTGCCGTCAGGTAGTCCTCGGCTTCCCGGCACCAGGGGCAGCCCGGCTTGACGAAAAGAGAGAACGGCGGCTGGGCATCGGGATTGGCACGGGCGGAAGACATGGCCGGAACCCTACCACACCCCAGCCCGCCGGTCGCCCCGAGGAAAACGAGAATCTTCGAACGGTGCAACAAAATAATGCCTGACAATTTAATGGGCCGATCTTTCTCCGCGATTGCGGTCGGGCCGGGGAGGGTGGGCTACTGGACGCGGGCGGCCTCGTGGATGAACGAGTTGCCATCGAGGTTCCGGGACACGGAGAAGAGCCAATGTTCGCCAGCGGCGGGTTCGGGAGCCTCGAAATCGTGACCCATGACCCCGACGACGACGCTGGACGCGTCCCGACGCCCGGGCTTCCCGGCAAGGAGGTCCGGACCGGTGAGGACGACGGCTTTCAGCCGCGGAGCGGAACCTGCGGTGAGCGGCGGGCTCACCACGGTGCGGTCCACGGTGCCGTACCAGAGGGCCACGGGGGCGGCGCCGGCGGCGGGGTTCAGCACGCTGTTCTCGACGAGCGTCTTCTGCTGGCGGTACCACGGTCCCAGCGCG
>CAZKYJ010000701.1:0-3456 GCA_964556355.1 uncultured Verrucomicrobiales bacterium
GTCCCAAATTTTTCCCATGATCCATAAAGCCATCCCCGTCCTCCTCGCCGCCGCTTTCGTGGCGGTCACCTCCGCGATGGCCGCCGGGCCACTCGTCTACGAAGGCTCCGAGGGGCCGGGGAAAGGCAAGCACATCGTCTTCCTGGCCGGCGACCACGAGTATCGCTCGGAGGAGACCCTCCCGGCGCTGGCACGGGTATTGGCCAAACACCAGGGCTTCAAGTGCACGGTCCTCTTCAACGTCGATCCGAAATCCGGCGTGATCGTGCCCGGCAATTCGAACATGCCAGGGATCGAGGCGCTCGACACCGCTGATCTCGCCGTCGTCTTCCTCCGCTTCCAGAACTTCCCGAAGGAGCAGATGCAACATTTCGTCGACTACCTCGAGAGCGGCCGCCCGGTCGTCGGGCTCCGTACCGCGACGCATGCCTTCAGAATTCCCGAGGGCGCCCCGTTCGCCAAATACTCATACGATTCCAAGGACGAGGGCTACGAAAAAGGCTTCGGGCACCAGGTGCTCGGGCAGACCTGGGTCGGGCACTACGGGAAGAACCACAAGCAGAGCACCCGGATCGACATCATCGGGGACAAAGCTGGGCACCCGATCCTCCGAGGGGTCAAGGACGCGTGGGTGCAGGCGGGTGGCTACGTCGGGAAGCCCACCGACGGCGAGATCTTGACGCTGGCACAGCCCCTCGATGGGATGAGCCCGGATTCGCCGGCCGATCCGAAGAAGCCGCCGATGCCGTCCGAGTGGACGCGCAGCTACACCGGCGCCGCGGGCAAGTCGGGGCGCGTGTTCGCCTCGCAGTACGGAGCCTCCGAGGACCTGCTCAACGAGGGCTACCGGAGGATGCTGGTCAACGGCAGCCTGTGGGCGCTGGGCCTCGAAGACGCGATCAAGCCGGACTTGAACGTCGCCCTCGTCGGGCCGTACCAACCGACCACCTTCGGAAACAACAGCTACGCCAAAAACGTCAAGCCCGCCGCTTACGCCGGTTTCGAAAGCCCGATCCCCGCTCGGGACGCGCCCGCGGAAGCGGAGACGGCCGAGGCCAAGCCCGAGCCGAAGAAAAGCAACCTTCCCGAGGGCGTTCTCGAGCCGATGAACCCGGAGAGCGTCCCGTTCGAGAAAAGGCCCGCCCCCGCGACCCTCACCGTCAACGAGGGCGACAGCATCGTCCTCATCGGTGCTGGCATGGCCTCGCGCATGGCGCACTTCGGCCATTTTGAAACCGAGGTGTTCCTCCGCTTCCCCGACAAGGACATCACGATCCGGAACATGGGGGACGAGGGGAACACCCCCGCCTTCCGACCGCACCCCGGCCGGAACCAGGACCAGCAGTACGCCTTCCCCGGCGCGAAGGAGCTGCTCCCGCCCGCCCTCCAGGCGAACTCGAGCCCCCAGGGCCACTTCGAGACCCCCGACCAGTGGCTCACCCGACTCGGCGCCGATACCATCATCGCGTTCTTCGGTTTCAACTCGTCGTTCGGCGGGCCCGACGACCTCAGCCGCTACAAGACCGAGCTGGAGGCCTTCGTCAGGCACACCCTCTCCCAGAAATACAACGGCGAGGGCGTGCCCCAGCTCGCCCTCGTCTCGCCCACCGCCTACCAGGATCTGTCGGCCACCTACAGCGTCCCCGACGGCAGCAAAGAGAACGCAAACCTGCAACTCTACTCCGACGCCATGGCGGAGATCGCCAATGCCAACGGCGTTCTGTTCTTCGATTCGTTCACCCCCTCGAAAGGGTGGTTCGCGAGCGCCGGTGGCGAGATGACCACCGACGGAGCCCTGCTCAACGACGCCGGCTACCGGATGCTCGCCCCCGCCCTCGCCGACGGGCTCTTCGGCAAATCCACCGCCGATGCCGCCAAACGCGACGCCGTTCACGCCGCGGTCATGGAAAAGAATTTCGCCTGGCTCAACGACTACAAGATCCCCAACGGCGTCCACGTTTTCGGGCGCCGCTACAATCCGTACGGACCGGGCAACTACCCGTTCGAGCTGAAGAAAACGCGCGAGATGACCGCGATCCGCGACCGCGCCATCTGGGCTGCGCTCCAGGGCCAGCCGTTCGATCTCGCCGCCGAGGACGCGAAAACCTCCCAGCTCCCGCCCGTCGAGACGAACTACAAGCCGAGCAACAAAAACGGCACGGTTGACTACCGTCCGGGGGAGGAGGCCAAGACCCAGATCGATGTTCCCGATGGCTACAAGATCGATCTCTTCGCGTCGGAAGAAACATTCCCCGACCTGAAGAATCCGGTGCAGCTGGCCTTCGACAATAAGGGGCGCCTCTGGGTCGCGACCATGGAGAGCTACCCGCACTACCGGATTGGCGACGCCCGGCCGAAAGACAAGCTCCTCATCCTCGAGGATACGGACGACGATGGCGTCGGTGACAAGCAAACGATTTTCGCCGACGACCTCCATATCCCGATCGGCTTCGAGATCTCGCACGACGGCGTCTACGTCTCGCAGAGCGGGAGCCTCGTCCGCCTGCAGGACACCGATGGCGACGACCGCTACGATGTGAAAGAGGTCATGCTCAGCGGCTTCGACGACCACGACACCCACCACGCGATCTCCGCGTTCTGCGCCGACCCCAGCGGGGCATTTGTCATGTGCGAGGGGGTCTTCCTCCACTCGAACACCGAGAGCGCCTACGGACCCGAGCGCGGGACGAATGGCGGGTTTTTCCGCTACAGTCCACAGCGCAAGCACATCAGGCGCTACGCCCAGTTTTCGATTCCCAACCCCTGGGGTGTCGCTTTCGACGACTACGGTCAGGATTTCTTCCTGCACACCTCGGGCACCAGCCTCTCGTGGATGCTTCCGGGAACGGTCAAGGCGCGCTACGGCGCGAACCTCGGCGCGCCCGACCTTATCACGAGCAACAAGGTACGCCCCACGTCCGGGCTCGAGTTCATCTCCAGCCGACACTTCCCCGACGAGGTGCAAGGCGACATCCTCCTCAACAACAACATCGGCTACCTCGGTGCCAAGCAGCATCGGGTCATCGAGGACGGCACCGGCTTCACCACCGAGTACGTGCAGGACCTTTTCTCCTCCAAAGACCTGAATTTCCGCCCCGTCGATCTCGAGTTCGCCCCGGATGGCTCGCTCTATGTCGCGGACTGGCAGAACGCGCTCATCGGGCACATGCAGCACAGCGCCCGCGACCCGCTGCGCGATCACATCCACGGGCGCATCTACCGCGTCACCTACCCGGGGCGTCCGCTGGTCGAACCTGCCAAGATCGACGGCGCTAGCATCCCCGAGCTGCTGGCCAATCTCGCGCTCCCCGAATACCGCACCCGCTACCGCACCCGCCGCGAGCTCCGCGAGCGCGACGGCCGAGAAGTCGCCAAAGCCGCCGCCGAATGGGCCGCGCAACAAAGTGACGACCGGCTCAAGCTGGAGGCGCTCTGGGTCACCTGGGGTGCCGACGA
>CAZKYJ010000702.1:0-3456 GCA_964556355.1 uncultured Verrucomicrobiales bacterium
CGTGGGAGCGCCCGGTGTCGGTCGAGCTCTTCGGGTTCCCCCACGGCGAGGAGGCCCAGGTCAACGCCGGGCTCAAACTCCAGGGCAACGCCAGCCGGAACGCCAACCGGGTGAAACACAACATGCGCGTCGCGTTCCGGGGGCGCTACGGCGCCACCAAGCTCCGGTTCCCGCTCTTCGACGACGGCAGCGGCGTCGAGTCGTTCAACAGCATCGTGTTCCGCGCCGGCAACGGCGACTCCTGGGTCAACCCCAGCGTCCGCGCCCGCGCCCAGTACATCCGCGACCAGTGGGCAAAAGATGCCCAGCGTGCCATGGGCTGGCCCGGCTGCCACAACAACCTGGTGCACCTCTACCTCAACGGGATCTACTGGGGGCTCTACAACCCCACCGAAAGACCGACCGCCGGCTTCGGCTAGGCCTATTTCGGTGGGGACAAAGATGACTACGACGCCCTGAACTCCGGCGAGCTCAAAGACGGTACCATCGATGCCTTCAACAACCTGTTCGTCCGGGCCAACGCGGATCTGTCGATCCCCGCGAACTACGATGCCCTGGCCGAGGTTCTCGATCTCAACGCCTTCGCCGACTACATCCTCCTCAACCAGTTTGGCGCCAACAAGGATTGGGACGACCACAATTGGTACGCCCTGCGCAACCGCAACGGCGGCCGGTGGTACTACATCGCGTGGGACAGCGAGTTCTTCTTCATCCAGCCCGGCGATAACATCCTCGCCGCCGGCAGTGACCAGGCGAGCTACCGCCATCCCACCCGCATCTGGAAGCAGCTGATGCGTACCGCCGACTTCCGCCTCCTCTTCGCCGACCGCATCCACCGCCACCTCTTCAACGGCGGGGCGCTCACGACCGGTCCGGTCAAGGCCCGCTACCTCGCCCGCCGGAACGCCGTCTACGACGTCCTCGTCACCGAGTCCGCCCGCTGGGGCGACTACCGTCGCGACGTCGATCCCACCGGCCCGCCCAGCCCGATCCCCCTCTACGACCGCGACGAGGAATGGCAGCTGGAATACGATCGCATCTATGGGACGCTCTCGACGGACGGTCTTCTCGACACCCGCACCGCGACCGTCCTCGGCCAGTACCGGGCTGCGGGCTTCTACCCCACCACCCCGGCGCCCGAGTTCGCCGACGCCAGCGATGGCACACCGCGGCACGGGGGCGAGGTCGCACCCGGCTTCCACCTCGCCCTGACGACCTTCACCGGCTCCGCCACCTACACGACCGACGGCAGCGACCCGAAAGACGGTGGCGGGATCCCCTACACCGGCCCGATCGCCATCGATGCCCCGGTAACCGTGCGCGCGCGCGCCAGCGACGGCGGTGTCGTCTCGGCCCTCACCGAGGCGGACTTTACCTTCGCCGGATCCACCTTCGCCGCCTGGGAGACGGCCAACCCCGGAGCCACCGGCGGTGCCCTCGGCAACCCCGATTCCGACCTGCTCCCCAATATACTCGAATACCTTTTCCGCACCGATCCGCTGGCTCCCACCCCGGCTTCCCAGCTTCCGTCGGGAGCGGTAGAGACGCTGGATGTCGGGGGTGCCATCGGCACCTACCTCACCCTGACGGTCGCGCACGACCCGACCGCAGCCGACGTCGCGCTGGTCGTCGAGGCCTCGGCGTCGCTCGAAGATTGGGGGGCCGCCCCGGCCGTCGTCCACTCGACGAGCGCGCTCCCGGACGGTCGGACCCTCACGAAGTATCGGCTGGCCGAGGCCGCCTCACCCTCGGCCAGCCCCCGGTTCCTCCGGCTTCGCGCCACGGTCGCTTCCCCGTGAGCGCCGCACGAAAAAGTGCGGGAACGCCGACCCACCTCGCCTTCCGCTAACTCCTTGGCACACCGTCTGCTAAATAGGGGAACATGGCGCTCGTGGCTCCGTTTCTCCCATCTTCCCCCTTGCATTCGCCGCGATTCCCCGCCCACCTATAGTTGGCGGGTTCACCCCCGCCGCCACGCATCTCCTCTCGATCATGCTTTTTAAAGACTACCAAGCCGGCGATTTCTTCGACGAAATGTTCTCTGGAAACGATCCGGCCGACGTCCGCCCCCACTACCAGGCGGTGGCCGAGCGTTTCGGCCGGATGGATCTCGACGAGCTTGCCCAGAAGCAAAACACCGTCGAGCTCTCCTTCCTCCGCCAGGGCGTGACGTTCACCGTCTATGGCGATGACGAGGGCACCGAGCGCATCTTTCCGTTCGACCTCGTCCCGCGCATCATCCCGGCCGACGAATGGTCCCACCTCGAGCGCGGGCTCGCCCAGCGCATCACCGCGCTCAACCTTTTTCTGCACGACGTCTACCACGAGCAGAAGATCATCAAAGACGGCATCATCCCGGCGCACTTTATCCTCTCCGCCAAACACTTCCGGCGGGAGTTCATGAACGTGAACGTCCCCGGTGACATCTACATCCACATCTGTGGAACCGACCTGATCCGCGACCGCGAGGGCAAATATGTCGTCCTCGAGGACAACGGCCGCTGCCCGTCCGGCGCCTCCTACCTGCTGGAAAACCGGCTCGCCATGAAGCGCGCCTTCCCCAACCTCTTCCGCTCGGCCGGCGTGCGCCCGGTAGAAAACTACACCGACGAGCTCCGCAACACGCTGCAGCACGTCGCCCCCTACGGCAAACAGGATCCCGTTTGCGTGGTTCTCACCCCCGGGGTCTACAACAGCGCCTACTTCGAACACTGTTTCCTCGCCCGCCAGATGGGCATCGAGATCGTCGAGGGACGCGATCTCATCGTCCGCGACAACTTCGTCTACATGCGGACGACCAAGGGTCTCGTCCAGGTGGACGTCATCTACCGCCGGATCGACGATGACTTCCTCGATCCGACCGTCTTCCGCAAGGATTCGCTCCTCGGTGTCCCCGGCATCGTCAACGCCTACCGCGCCGGCAACGTCGCCCTCTGCAACTCGATCGGGACCGGCGTGGCCGACGACAAAACGGTCTACTACTGGGTACCCAAGATCATCAAGTACTACTTGGGAGAAGACCCGATTTTGGACAACGTCGAGACGTATCTCGCCTCCGAGGAAGAGGACTACAAGTATATCATGGAGAACCTCGGAAACCTCGTGGTCAAAGCCGCGAACGAGTCTGGCGGCTACGGGATGCTCATGGGTCCCCACTCGACGAAAGAACAGATCGAAGAGTTCCGGAAGCAGATCCAAGCCGACCCGCGCAATTACATCGCCCAACCGGTCATCAACCTCTCCCGGCATCCGACGTTCTGCGACGACACCGCCATGGAAGGACGCCACGTCGACCTCCGCCCCTACATCCTCTACGGGGATACCGTCAAAATCATCCCCGGGGGCCTCACCCGCGTCGCCCTGAGAAAGGGATCGCTTGTCGTCAACTCTTCCCAGTGCGGCGGCTCGAAAGACACCTGGGTCCAGTTTTAGTGACCAACCTGCAATGACGCATGC
>CAZKYJ010000703.1:0-3453 GCA_964556355.1 uncultured Verrucomicrobiales bacterium
GAGGGCCTCCCCCGAGGGGCAGCGGCCACCGGAGAACCTTGCCGTCGCGCGAGACCACCGTCGCGGTGCCGCCCCCGTCCGCCACTGCCAGGCCGAAAGCCTCCGCCTTCGGCGGGTTGCGCACCGGGGGCGCGCTGGCGACGGCGAACCGCCCGTAGGCGAGCTCTCCGAAAAGCTGCTGCACGACGGCGTCGTCGTCGGGGTGGGCACGCGCGAGCATGGCCAATGCGGCGAGCGCTGGCCCCCGCTCCCCGGCCGCGAGGAAATCCTCGACCTTTGCCATCTGCATCCGCTTCAAAAGCGCGCCGGTCCGGGCGTTGGCTGCCCCGAGGCGAATCCCGTAGACGCCGGTGCCCGCCGCGACGACCAGCGCCGCCGCGCATGCCACGGCGAGCGCGGGGTGGCGCCGGCACCAGAGGGCGGCCCGCTCAAGCGGGGGGCGGCGGCGGGCGGAGACCGGGCGCGACCCGAGCCAGGCTTCGAGGTCGTCGGTCAGGGCGGGCACCGCCGGGTAGCGGGCCTCGGGCCGCTTCTCCAAGCAGTGGAGGCAGATCCGCGCGAGGTCCTTGTCCACGATCGGGTTGAGGCGGCGGAGGGCGACGGGCTCGTCGTCGAGCACCAGGCGGATGGTCTGCACCGCGGTCTCCGCCGCGAAGGGCGCGCGCCCGGTCAGCAGGTGGTAGAGCACTGCGCCGAGGCCGTAGATGTCGGCCGCCGTGGTGACCGGCTCGTCGCCCCCGCTCGCCTGCTCCGGCGCCATGTAGCTCGGCGATCCCATGACGGCGCCGTCGAGGGTGGCCCCGCTATCGGAGTCTAAGTACTTGACGAGGCCGAAATCGCTCACCTTGGGTTCGCCGTCGGAATCGAGGAGGATGTTGGCGGGTTTGAGATCGCGGTGGAGCACCCCGTGCTGGTGCGCGTGCTGCACCGCCCGACAGACTTTCAGGAAGGTGCGCACGCGGGCGCGCAGGCCGGATCTTCCTTCCGGGGGTGGGAGGTCCGCCATCGTGCCCCCTCCCAGAAGGGGCATGGAGAAATAGTGGATCCCGTCCTCCTCGCCTGACTCTAACAGAGGTACTATGTTGGCGTGGGAAAGGCGCGCGACCGTCGCCACCTCGAGGGTGAAGCGCAGGCGGGCGTCCGGGTCGGCCAGCGCCCGCGCGCCGATCACTTTCAGCGCGACCTCGCGTTCGACACCGAGCTGTCGCGCCCGGTAGACCGTCCCCATGCCGCCCCGCCCGAGTGCCCCGAGGATCTCGAAGCCACCGAGGTACTCGACCCTGTCGCCGGCAGCCCCGTCGGGATCGAGCGCCAACGAGAACAGGCAGCGGGGGCAGTGCGCGCCGGTCACATCGGGAGGGATGGGCAGTCCGCAGTCGGTGCAAGCGCCGGTCGGGAGCACTGGATCGGGGGGAGGCATCGTGTTTTCTACTTCCAATTAACGGAACTCCCCCCCGAGGTTACAGAGTTTCTCTACTGCCGACGAAAGAGCGCGTCGATGAGGTGCCGGATCTCGTCGTCGATCTCCGCGGGATCCGCGACGGTCTGGGCAACCTCGGCACGTAAAAGTTCGCCGAAACGTTTTTTCATCCGGTGGACCTCGGCCTTGATCCCGCCCTCGCTCATCCCGAGTTCGCGCGCGGCCTCGGAGTAGGGGAGCTCGGGCTGGCCGCCCGGGAGGTACTGTTCGAGCAGCGAGAAGCGGTCCGCCTTCCCCCTGGCGGCGAACTCTTCACCCAGCCCCTCGCGCGCTCGGTCGAGAAGGGTCAGCGCCCAGCGCCGCTCGTAGAGGACGTCCGGCGTCAGCCCGTGGGAGGGCTCGATGCGGTAGCGCTCCTCCGCCGCCAGCCCGTCGAGCGCCACCGGCGCTTTCCCGCCCCCGCGCTTCAGAGCGCGCGCGCGTGCCCACTCGTTGGCGAGAAAGTGTTTGAACGAGGCCAGCAGGAACCAGCGGAACTTCCCCCGGCTCCGGTCCGCCACGGCGAAGGCGTCACGCTCGAAGAGGGACGCGAAGAATCCCTGGGTGAGATCTTGGGCGGACTCCGGGGTCTCGTTGCAGCGCCGCGCGTAGGCGTAGAGCGGGTACCAATAGGTCGCGCACAGGTGCTCCAGCGCCTCCCGGCAGCGCGGCGAGGCCGGGTCGCCCGCGGCGGTCACCATGCTCCAGTGCGTGGTGGCAAACACTTGGGGCGCCTTCCCGGTCTGCTCGCCAGATCGTTCCATCCTGCGGGACTGTAGCGCCGATTTTTGATCATTTCTCGCAACCTTCGTTTGGGTAACCGTCATGTCCTTGGAGTGAGAACCCAGCAGATACTTGCGAAAACCGCCGCGATTTTGATGGCGGTGACCCCCTTTTCCTCAGCCATCGCGGCCCCGGCCGGCGTCACCGTCGGTCTCCCGACCGCCACGCTGCCCGAGCGCTACATCCTGGAGACCGACCCGGCCCACCAGACGCTCAACGTCGAAGTTTCGACCACCGTCTCCCGCAACATGCCGGGGGCGCTCGCCCGGCTCATCCCGCTGCGCTTCGAGGTCGCCTTCTTTCCCGTGGGCAGCGCCGGTCCCTCCGTCCGTCCCGTAGCTACCGGGACGGTGGTGAGCGACGTCCTCGTGCCCGGACTCGTGAACAACCAGCCGGTCGATGTGACGGTTCCCGCCAGTGGCACCGCCGTACTGGCGGACGACATCAACTACGAAATCCGCCTCCGGGTCCTCCACGACGACGATCCGCCGTCCGGCCAGTTTGCCCTCGACCACGAGACGGTGACGGGCAACTTCAAGATCGGGCACTTCACGGGGGCGCTCGACCTCGGTTTCAGCACCTCTACCGTGAGCGCCTTCGGGCCGCAGCCGCTCTTCGTCTCCGACCCCGGTCGCTGGCAGGTTTCGGTGGCCGCGGGGGTGCTCCCCGGCGGGACTACCTTCGCGAATACCCTGGCCAGCGGGCTATTTTTTTCCGTCGTTCGTTCCAGCGACGGCAGCATGACGCTGATCGGTGGCCAGGCGGCGGTGAACGTCCCCGATCCTGAAGTTTCTCTCAACGGGTGGGACGTCATCCTCGGGCCGGTCCAGCTCGGCGTGGGAGGTCTGGCGGCCGACCGCTTCTGGCTCCGGCTCCCCGAGGGCACCGGATGGCGGTACGACGACGGGGGCGCCACCACCCCCGCGCGCCTCGACCCCGTTTTCGACAGCGGGGATGTCCCGCTCCGGCTGACCACCGCGCTCGTCCCCAGCAGCGGGGCCGGGGGCAGCGACACCGTTCCGCGGGAGTACGTGGACGAACGCTATCCGGTAGGCCTTTCGGCGCTGGCATGGTCATGGGATCTCACCACGCTGACGATTCCCAGCCCCCGGACGCAGTTCACCCGCCAGCTGCACTTCGATGTCTGGGAGGCGGAGAAGGGCGAAAAGCCGGATAGCAACGACGGGCACTTCTCGTCCCTGGCGCCCGCC
>CAZKYJ010000704.1:0-3445 GCA_964556355.1 uncultured Verrucomicrobiales bacterium
GGCTTGGGCATCAGAAGAGCCGCGCGTAGGTATCGACCTCCCAAGGGCTGATCCGTTGGTGGTACTGCCGCCACTCCTCCGACTTGTAGGAAATGAACTCGTGGCGCAGGGTTTCGCCGAGCGTGGCGGTGACGAAAGGGTCGGCGGCAAAGGCGGCCACCGCCTCGTGCAAGGTGCGCGGAAGCTCGTCGATCCCGGCTTCGGCGAGTTGCTGCGGGGTGTAGGCGTAGAGGTTGTCTTCGGTGGCGTCTCCCGGATCGATCTTTTCGCGGATTCCCTCGAGCCCTGCCGCGAAGGCTAGCGTGGCCGCGAGATACGGGTTGCAAGCGGCATCCGCATTGCGGCTCTCCACCCGTCCGCCGCCGCCCGGGATCCGCAGGGCGTTGGTTCGGTTGTTGCGGCCATAGGAATTGAAGACGGGAGCCCAGCTGTAGTAGGCCATCAGGCCGCGGCGGACGAGGCGTTTGTAGCTGTTGACGGTCGGGGCGAAGGCGGCACACAGGGCGGGGCCATGTTTGAGCACGCCGCCGATGAAGTGGTAGCCCATCTCGGTGAGGCCGTGGCCGCGCGGGTCCTGCGAGGGGTCGCAGGCGAAGAGGTTTTCGCCGGTCGCCAGGCTGTAGGCACTCATGTTGAAGTGGGCGCCACTTCCCGTCTTGTCGGCGAAGGGCTTCGGCATGAAGGTGGCCAACAATCCTTCCTGGGCCGCATACTCCTTCGCCATGAGCCGGAAGAAAACGTAGCGGTCGGCCATGGTGAGCGCGTCGGCGTACTGGAAGTCGAACTCGAACTGCGAATTGGCGTCCTCGTGGTCGAACGAGTAGAGGTCCCAGCCGAGCGCATTGATCGTCGTCGCGACTTTATCCAGCCAGGCATAGCGATCGAAGAAGCGCTTCACGTCGTAGCATGACTTGGTGAGGTTGTCGTCGTCGTTGGGGATGCTCAGACTCCCGTCGTCGTTCTGCCGAACGACGAACAGCTCGCACTCGATTCCGAGGTTGAAGCCGATCCCGAACTCTTCTCCCGCGCGGGCGAGCACCTTCTTCAGGGCCACCCGCGTGTTCACCTCGTAGGGCTGCCCTTTGAAGGTGTTGTCCGCCGGGAACCAGGCGACCTCGCCGTTCCACGGGAGGACGGTGCAGGAAGCGAGGTCGGGGAGCGACGCGATCTCGTCGTCGTTGGGGAGCTGTCCCAGCCCGTCCAGCGCATAGCCGGTGTAAAGTTCCGACCCCCGGGCGAAGTGGAGGAAATGATCGATGGGCACGAACTTGCCTTTCGGGACGCCGTGGAGGTCGACGTAGGCGCCGACACAGTATTTGACGCCCTGGGATTTGAGGGCGTCGCGGAGGGCGAGGATCTCTTCTTCGTTTTTCATGGGGATGGTGCGTGCCACGCGAGATGCGCGACTTCGGGGTCCAGTGGCGTCCCCGCGAGGCCGTTGGTGAAATTGGAGATCGTCTTGGTTGCCAGGCCGAGGATGACTTCGAGCGCGTGGCGCGGGGTGTAGCCAGCTCCGAAGAAGGCATCGACCGCAACCTCCGGCGGGTGGCCGCGGTGGTCGATAAGCGCTTGGCAGAACCGGCGAAGTGCCTCGAGCTTCGGGTCATCCAAGGGGGTTCCGTCGCGGAGCGCCCCGCTGTCGCCCGGTGACATCCCGGCTTTCTCGGCGAGGAGGGTGTGCCAAGGGACGCAGTAGGAACAGCGGTTCTCGAAGTTCGCGGTCTGGTAGACGACCTGGCGCTCGACGGGAGTGAGGGATGTCGTTTCGAATAGCGCCCAAAGGGTGGCGTAACCTTCCAGCGCGGCCGGGGACTCGGCGAGCGTGCGCTCGAGGTTGGGGACCATTCCAAAGTCCGCCTCCACCGTGGCGAGGACCGCCCGCGATCCGACCGGTGCGGAGTCCCGGGTATGCTGGGTGAACCGCGTCATGAGGGAGTCGGGATGCCCGACCAACGCTCCGCGGCGAGGGGCGGCTCTTCCGTTTTGGCGCGCTCGATGGTGGCGGCGAGCGCCGTCACCATCTCTTCGAAAAGTCTCGCCCCGCGACCGGCCGTCCCTTCCGTCGGGTTGCCCGTGAGGCCGTCCAGGCTCGTCTGCGAAACCGGGTAGCTAAAGACAGCGCCGCCAGTGCGGTCGGGATCGTCCTCCGCACGATCCATCCGGACGGTGTCGGGTTCGAGATGGAGGATGAGATCGGTCTCGGCCTTGTTGGCGTGGAGGTCCTCGGCGTCGCTGGTGAAGTACTGCCAGATGCTCGGGGTGAGGGCGAAGGTGTTCACCAGTCCGATCTGGAGGGTGCCGAGGTGGGCGAGTCGCAGCCGCTCGATGGAGGCGCGGAGCGAGGCGTCGTTCCCGAAGTGACTGTTGATAAAAAGGAGCTTTCGCCAGCCGGTGGCCACGCACCAGGCGGTGATGTCCCCAATCACGCCGGCGAAGGTTTGGTGGGAGAGCGAGAACGTTCCTGGCCACTTTGCGGTGTGACCGATGCTGACCGAGTAGGGCAGCGCGGGGAGGACCGCGGTCTCCGCCCTGGCCGCCGCCGCGAGCGCGACCCGCTCGGCGATGAGCGTGTCCGTGCTGACGGGGAGGTGTTTGCCGTGTTGTTCGGTCGCCCCGATCGGGAGCAGGACGAGACCCGCGGAGCTTTCGAGATGCGCCGCGATGTCGGGCCAGGCGAGGCGGGCGAGAGCGGTCGGGCAATGACTCACTCGACCTCGTCTCCGGATGGGGTGAGCTTGAGGATCGGGAGGCGGTCGAACTTCTGCTCGCCGGGCGGGTGAATGAGGCTCTCGATGTGTTTTTTAGTGGCGACGAACTCGGATCCGACGTGTTGCTCGATGCTCCGGGGCCGCGGGACGGGCACCTCGATGAACTCGTGGAGCCGCCCCGGGTTCGCCTTGAGGACGAGAATCCGGTCGGCGAGATAGACCGCCTCGTCCAGGTCGTTGGTGATGAACACGATGGTGACGTCGACGTTCTTCCAGATCTGCAGGAGATAGGCCTGCATCTGCGCGCGGGTCTGCGCATCGAGCGCGCCGAACGGCTCGTCCATCAGGAGGACTTTCGGCTGGTTGGCCAATGCCCGCGCGATCGCGACCCGCTGTTTCATGCCGCCGCTCAACTGGTGGGGATAGGAATCCTCGAACTTGGCTAGTCCGACCAGCTCGATCCACTGGCGCGCTTCGCTCTCCGCTTCCGACCCTCCGTGGCCGGTCATCTTCCGCCCGAACATGACGTTCTGCTTCACCGTGAGCCAGGGGAACAGGGTGTAGGACTGGAAGACCATCCCCACGCGGGTGCGCATCTTCTGCAGTCCGGACCGGTTGAGGGTGCATCGGCCGTCGTCGACCACCCGGTCGCCCAGGATCTCCAAGGCCCCTGCAGTGGGACGCTCGAGCAGGTTCATACACCGCAGCAACGTGCTCTTGCCGGAACCGCTCGGACC
>CAZKYJ010000705.1:0-3437 GCA_964556355.1 uncultured Verrucomicrobiales bacterium
GCGTGTCGTGGCTCCCGACGAGGTTCTGGTTGACGAGCGTGACCGCCAGCGGATCGCGACCGGCTACGTGGCGATGTCCCGGCGCTTTGGCAGCCTGCTCGACGGCTACCCCCACGAGCTGACCATCGGCGACACCCTGGATAACTTCGGCAAAACCTTCCTCGGCCTCAACCTCAGTTGTGCCCGCTGTCACGACCACAAATTTGACCCCATCTCCCAGCGTGACTACTACGCGCTCTACGGGATATTCGCCAGCACGCGCTACGCCTTCCCTGGTATCGAGCTCGCCCAGGTGCCGCGGGATTTCGTCCCGCTCATGGACGACGGCGAGTTCGCCGAACTCATGGCCCCCTACCGGGAGAAAGCGGCCGATCTCGATGCGAAGATCGCCGACGGGATCGCCAAGTTGGAAGCGGCCCAGCTGGCGGAGGCTTCCGCCGGGGACGGCGATTCCGAGCCCGGCAGCGAGCGCGGCCGCTACCGCACCGCGCTCCGGGACCTCTACAAAGAAGAAGACAAGCTCCTCAAGGCCGAGCGCCCCGACTTCCCCCGCGCCTACGGGGTGGCGGACGCCCCGGCCGGCGGCATCGCCGACGCTGAGGTGCAGATCGCGGGCGAGGCCTACGACCGCGGCGAGCGCGTCCCCCGCGGGTTCCCCGCGGCGCTCGGCGGCCAGCAAATCGCCGCCGCGGCTTCCGGAGCTACCAGCGGTCGCCGCGAACTAGCCGGGTGGACGCTCGGCCACCCACTGGCCGCCCGCGTCATGGCCAACCGCATCTGGCAGCATCACTTCGGGGAAGGGCTCGTGGCCACACCGAACGACTTCGGCACCCGCGGCCTCGCCCCGAGCCATCCGGAGCTCCTCGACCACCTCGCCCATCGGCTCGTCGCTTCCGGCTGGTCGGTGAAATCGCTCCATCGCGAGATCATGGCGACGCGGGTCTACCAGCTCGCGAGCGTTGGTGGCGGGGCGAGCGAACGCGAATCCGACCCGGCGGGAACCTGGCTCTGGCGCCATCGCCGCGAGCGGCTCGACGCCGAATCCTTGCGCGACGCGGCCCTCGCCGTCTCCGGCTTGCTCGACCGCGAGCCGCCACGCGAGCCCCACCCGTTCCCTCCCTACCGGAATTGGGACTACACCCAACACTACCCGTTTGAGGACACCTACGACCACGACAAGCGCAGCGTCTACCTCATGCGAAAGCGGATGAAGACGCTCCCGTTCTTCGCCACCTTCGACGGGGCGGACGCGAACCTCGCCACCTGTGAGCGCGGCCAGTCGGTCACCAGCCCGCAGTCCCTCTTCCTCATGAACAGCGAGTTCATCGAGCGGGCAGGCGACGCCCTCGCCCGCCGGATTGCGGGGCTCGGGGAGAGCGACGAAGAGCGGGTCTCCGCCGCCTTCCCGCTGGTTTACGGTCGCGACGCCACCGCCGACGAGATCGCTGAGTGCCTCGCCTTTGTCACCGATGCGGGCCTCCCCGCCCTCGCACGAAGCTTTCTTCGCAGCAACGCCTTTCTCTACATCGACTAGCCGCCCTGCCATGCCTACTTCCAACCTTCCCACTTTCAGCCGCCGGGCGGCCCTGCGCTCGTTCGTCGGCGGTTCGTCGCTCCTCTTTCCCGGGTTGCTGCGGGGGCTGCTCGCGGACGACACCACCTCCCCTCTGGCCCCCCGTCCCGCCCATCTCCCCGCCCGGGCGAAGCGCGTCATCTTCCTCTACATGACGGGCGGGGTCTCCCACCTCGACACCTTCGATCCGAAGCCTGCCGTCGATGGTAAGGACAAATTCATGGGCTGCATCGCCCCCATCCAGCGCGACCCCGCCACCGGTATCGAGATCTCCGACCTCTTCCCGCGCGTCCGTGCGCGCGCGCAGGACATCTGTTTCATCCGCTCGATGCAATCCGCCCACTTCGACCACTCGGAGGCGACGCTCGGGATGCATACCTGCTCCGCCACCTTCGCCCGCCCGTCCTTCGGATCGTGGATCAGCTACGGCCTCGGCAGCGAGAACCAGAACCTCCCCTCGTTCGTCGTCATCGCCCCGAACCTTCCCTACGGTGGCACCCAGGTCTACGCCAACGACTTCCTCCCCGCCTTCCACCAGGGCACCCGCATCGTACCGGGCGATACCCCGATCGCCAACCTCACCCCGCGCGCCGCCGCCACCCAGCGCAAGGAACTCGACTTCCTCGCCCGTATCAACGCCCGCCACCTCGAGGGGCGTGAGGACGACTCCTCGCTCCGCGCGCGGATCAAGAGCTTCGAGACCGCCTTCGAGATGCAAACCTCCGGCCCGGAAGCTTTCGACCTGTCCTCGGAGCCCGACCACGCCCTCGCACTCTACGACCTGGAGCGGGGGCAGAATACCGGCTTCGGCTGGCAGTGCCTCGTCGCCCGGCGCCTGGCCGAACGCGGGGTCCGCGTCATCGAACTCATCCACGGGGGCTCCGGGAACAAGAAGGCGTCCAACTGGGATTCCCACGGGGACATGAACGAGCACAAGACGCTCGCCGCCGAGGTCGACCGACCGATCGCCGGACTTCTGCAGGACCTCCGCCTCCGCGGGATGCTCGACGACACCATCGTGGTCTTCGCTACCGAATTCGGGCGCACGCCGTTCAAGGAAGGCAAATTCGGGCGCGGCCACCACGGCCAAGCGTTCTCGATGTGGCTCGCCGGAGGCGGGTTCAAAGCCGGTCACGTCCACGGTGCCACCGACGAGCGCGGCGCGGCCATCACCGAGGGCAAGGTCGACGTCTTCGATTTCCACGCCACGCTTCTCCACCAGCTCGGGATCGACCACGAACGGCTGACCTTCCCCCACGCGGGGCGCGATTTCCGGCTCACCGACATCCACGGGGAAGTGCGGCGTGAGCTCTTGGCATGAGTCGGACGCACACCATCAATCCTTACCGTTGGGACGGCATCTGGGTTTTCGACGACGAGCGGGTGGGCATCGAAAAAGAACCGTTCCTCTTCGTCGCCGAAGAACTCATCAACCTCATGGTCGCGGACATCCCGGACGCCGAAGCCGGATTCCGCTTGCGCTTCGCCTCCGCCCGGTTTCAGGGAGCCGCCTACGAGTTCGTCCGCGGGCGCGCCGAGGCGGTCGGATTCTGGTACCGGAGCGAGGCTTTCGACCTCGAAAGCTGGATCGCCGACGCCATCATCAAATGCTACTTTAGGGTGCCGCCAGAGAGAATCTTCGTCCAGACCCAGCCCCGCCTGCGCCGTCTGCGGTGAGCCCCCCGGACGGCCTTACCCGGTTCCCCCTCCGTCATAGAGTGGCAGATAGCGGTAGTAGACCTCGAGGGTGAGGGTGGCCAGTGCGGTGACGACGACGCGGCCGGCCTGCCCTCCCCAGCGCGAATTCGGATCCCAGCTGCCCGCGTCACCGCCGTCGCGGCGCTGGGAGTCGAGCAAGATTGGC
>CAZKYJ010000706.1:0-3436 GCA_964556355.1 uncultured Verrucomicrobiales bacterium
CGCCTCGCGGGACGGTGGGCTGGCTGCCACCTGCGGGGACTCATCCCCGCCTTCGGGCGATCCTTGACCTCCGTCCGCCTCGCCCGACGGACTCCCGGCTTCGGGCGCCCCGGCTTCCGCCATCGATGCCTCGGGCGCCCCGGCTTCGCCCGCTTCGCCCGCTTCGGCACCCTCGGGCTGCCCGGCGTCCGGAGAGCCCGCATCGGCCATCGCAGACTCCGCGCCACCCGTCTCGCCCGCTTCGGCTTGGCCAGGTTCAGACTGGCCAGTTTCGGGCGCGCCGGCCTCGGCCAGGGAGCCCTCTGGGGCTCCCTCCGCGGCACCCGATTCGCCGCCTTCGGGTTGGCCGGATTCTGGCTGACCAGACTCTGCACCCTGCGGCTCGCCACCATCGGCCATTTCCGGCGCACCCTCCGGCGAGCCTGGTTCAGCGGGCCCGGCCTCCGCGACCTCGGCGGCCGTCGGGAGGCTCCCTCCCAGCTCGGCAAGTTTTTCCACGGCAGCCTCAGCCGCCGCCTTTGCCGAGGGAAGATCATCGTTGGCCAGCGCCTCGGATGCGGCGGCCGATTGCTCGGCCGCCTCGGCGACCTGTGGTGCCTGGGGTTGGGCAGCAGCACTCTGCTCGGCTCCCTTCTGCATGGCCTGTGCTTCGGCCGCGATATTGTTTTGCTCTTGCTCGAGGGCGGCGATGAGGGCGGACTTGAGGGCCTCGGACGGTGCGCTCTCGGGCTGGGAAGCGGCGGGATCACCGGCCTCGGGATCCGGTGCCGCCTCGGCGGCGTCTCCCACCATGGGGTCTTGTTTCTCTGCCGTGGCCTGTGCTGCCGCGTCGGCGATCTCCGCCAGGGCATTCTCCCGCGTGGCGAGCGCTTCGGCCTGGGACGCGAGATCCTCCGCTTTGGACGCCTGCGCGGCCAGCTCTTCGGGGCTGATGCGGTCGAGGTCGCGCTGTGCTTCCTCGTTCATCTGTGCGATCTGTCGCGCCATTTCCGCCTGCTCCTGTGCCCACTGGCGCTGCTGCTCCGGAGTCATCGGCACGCGGTCGGCAACCTCCGCCAGCGCATTGGCAGGGGTTTCGGCCGCGGGCTCGGCGGGCGTCGGTGCCTGCGGCTGAGCAGCCTCCTCGGCGAGCCCGCGCTGCTGCTGGGCGAGCCGGTCAAGTTGGGCGAGCTCCTGGTAGTCTTGGCGCGTCTGATCGAGGGACTCCCGGATCTCTTCAACCCCTTTGATCGCCTCCTGGATGTCGGCGAGCGCCTCGTCGGCTTTGGCCATGCGATCTTCTTTCGTGTCGCTGAGGGGGATCTCGGCGGTCGTTTCCGCCGCGTCTCGGGCGTTCTGCTCGGCGACCGCTTCCAGTGGTTTCGCGATCTGGGCAAAAGCGCTTTGCTCGGCCTCTTCCGCGAGTTGGGCAAGCGTGTCGGCCGCAGATTCCGCAAGGTCGCGGGTCTCCTCGATCCGTTCGAGTTCCCGCGGCTCCATGCCGTCGTCCTGTTTCGCATTGCGCGCGACTTCCTTGGAGCGCCACTCCGCTTCGCGCAGTTCGCGGAGCGCCTGCTCCATCGTCTCCCGAACCTCCCGCTCCTGCTGGGCGAACGTCTGCTCGAGCAACGTCTGGGCATCCTTGTTGATCCGGATGACGATCTCTTCGCTCAGCGCCGTTCCGGGACCACCGAGCAGATCCGGCAGCGTATCGCGGAGACGGACGGTAACCCTCAGCCGATCCACGCGCTCGAGATCCAACGTCGCGAGGCTCAAGACAGCATTTCCGTCCCACGCGGCATCCGTCCCCGGCGACCTCACGGGGAGCGGTTTCGACAAGACGGTCGGACCTCCCGGTTCGCGGACGACCACGAGATCAGCCGATTGGAAGCCGAAATCTTCGGTGGCGGTGTAGCGGATCGGGAGCACTTCCGTCGGACGCAGTTCGAGCTCCCGTTCGGCCGGGGTCACGATCGTGACGGTGGGACTTTGGTCGCCGAGCGATTTGACCGGGTTGGCAGCGCCGCTGCCGGTGATTCCGAACTCATCGACGAACTCCAGGTTCCACGTGCTCTCGAGATCTTTGGGCAGCACGACCGACCACTCCCTGACCGGCGAGTCGGCGTCGCCCTCACGTTCTTTGGCCGGGATGCGCTCTCCGTTCATAGCCAGGACTGCCTCGGCGACCGGACGGTTGAGCGTCGCGGTGACCGTGACCTCGGTGCCCGCGAGCGCCTCGATGGGCGCGGCGTCGGGAGACGGGCTCTCGGCCTGGTCCGGCAGCCCGGTGTAGTCGGGAAAGTTGTAGGCCAGCTGCAGCTGCTCTGGCCGGGGGCGCTCCAGGGCACGGACGGTGTAGGTGCCACTCAGCGCCTTCCCGCAATGCACCCGGTAGGCAAACCCCTCACGTACCGAAGGGAAGGTGAACGTGAATTTGCGCGTGCCCTCTTCGACCCCGGGCGATACCGTCATGCGCTCGACCGCCTCGACCGAGCTGCCGTCGCCATCGTGCGAGACACGAATGGTCCGGAGATCCGCCGCCTGTGCCCGGGGATCGGCAATGACCATTTCGAGCGTCACCGGATCTCCGACCGCGACCGTGACGTCACCGGTGATAAACTCGATCGAACCGGAGTAGGCATTCCCGATCTGGGCGAACGGGGCGACAGCTCGCGCCAGCAAGAGACCGGACGCCTTCGGCCAGACGATCAGCGATAGGAGCAACACCACGCCAGCCGAGATAGCCACCCACCGGAAACTTCGGGCGGACCGGGTCGTGAACTCGGATTCCGGCGAAACACTCGTCGCATCGGCCACCGCAGACTCGACCACCTTTTTCAGGAGGGCGGCCGACCCCCGATCGGCATCCGTGTGGCCGGAGCCTTCCGCCAAGAGCTCGACGGCCGTGCTCAGGCGCTCCTGCATCTCCGGATGGTGCACCTCGACGGCGCGGGCGATCCCCGCAGGTGTGATCTTCCTTGAAAGCGGCAAAAAGAGGTAGCGGAACGCCGCCCATAGAACCGTCGAAAGTGCCGCCAGCGACAGCGTCCAGCGAATCCATGACGAAAAGATGGTGAAAGCGGCATCGATTGCCATGACCGTGAGCAGGGCAATGCCCGCTACCGCAGCGACGGCGAGCGCCCCTTTGACCACCTGCACCCGCCTGGCGCGGCGGATGAGTGCGTTCAGCTTGTCGACGATTGCCGGGGGCAAGCCCGCAGGTTCGGATGGTGTTTTTGTTTCGGGAGCGGGACTCGTCATCGGAGGAGGAGGTAGGGGCGCGGAATGCGGGAAAGATATCGGGTTTCAATACATTGTCCCACCAAGCCCCCTTTCACGCCCGCGGCTCTCGGTGCGAAGATTTCCCGCCGGCCCGGAGCCCCCGCCCCCCGGTCCGAGCCGAGGTCGCGAATGGCGTCGTGCCCCCCAATCCTCCCCTGGCGACCGGCGCCCGATG
>CAZKYJ010000707.1:0-3432 GCA_964556355.1 uncultured Verrucomicrobiales bacterium
GGATGCGGCGATGCGCAACGAGCGTTCTCCCGTGTGCCCGGAATCCGCCGAAGCAAACTCCGCGGCTGCGCCCCCGTAGCCAAAGGCCTCCCAACCCACCGGGAGGCCGTCGTCGCCGACTTCTTCGAACGACGGGTTCGGGAGGATGTTGGGCGAGGTCACCTCGACCTGGTCTTCCTCCGCCGGCGCGTTGGCCAAAAAGCCCTGCGCGTGCTTCACTCCGGCGATGACGGCCGCATCACGGAGCACGGGATCCCCGCTGAATCGGGGGTCTTCCGCTTGCGCACGAAAGAGCGCTTCACCCAGGGGACCGGCCCCCTGCGGGAGATCGGCGATGGCAAGCAGGGCGTCGCGAACCACTCGGGCGTCAGGGTCGTCCAAGGCCGCGGCGGCGAGGCTCGCCGCCTTCTCGGGCGAGGAGTGCTCCGGGGCCAGGCTCACGGCCGCCCGGCGGACGCTGGCGGCGGGATGGGAGACCGCCGATTCTACCGCCCCCGCAAGTTCGGTGGCCCCGAGACCATCGAGCGTGTAGAGCGCGTGCAGGGCACCGGGGGCGTCGCCTTTGACCTGCGACAGGAGCGCGGGGACGACGTCCTTCTCTCCCCTCTCGACGAGGATGCGCTGCGCGTGCGTCCGCCAGAAGAGATTGTCGTTGCCCAGTGCGGCCACCAGCCCGTCGGCATCGGAGGCATCGAGGGCAACCGGGACGGCACCAGACCCACCTTTCGGGACGACCCGGTAGACCCGCCCGTGCTCTTTGTCCCGGAGGGGGGTGCTGTAGGCATTGCCTTTTCCGGTCTTCGCGTCATAGCCGCCGCGCTCCTTGGTCGGCGTCGGGTTGTGCTGGATGATCACGTTGTACCAGTCGCAAAACCAGACGTTCCCGTCGGGACCGACCTCGGCACAAACCGGTGCGGACCAGGCGTCCGCGCTGGCATAAAGATTGCCGGCGTCGGTAGTGCTCCAGCGCGCGCCCTCACGGGTCACGAGCCCCTTGTAGAGGAGGTGACCGGTGGGTCCGCAGATGAGCGCGTACTTGTCATCGTCCCAGAAGGCGTGGCCGGCGGCCGCGGTGAAGGCGCCGAAGGCATCCACCTGCCGGACGTCTTTGGTGATGGGAGAAAACGCTTGGGTCACGTCGGCCCGCGGAGTCTTGGGCTGGGTGAGCTGCGGGACGCCCTGGTAGTATCTCCGCGGGAGCGTCAGGTAGAAACTCGGGTTGTTGTTGGCCGTGGATCCCAACACATCGAAATCCGCGGTGAACCCGAGCCCCCAGGTATTGTTCGTGGTGTTCTGGAGAAACTCGAGCTCGGACCCGTCCGGCTTGAAGCGGAAGACTCCCGTCGCGAACTCGTGGCGCTCTCCCCCGACCTCTCCCCGGAAACCGGAATACCCGGTCGTGGCGTAGATCCAGTTGTCGGCGCCATAGCGGAAATTCGACACGGCCGCGTGAGTATCGCCCATGTTGATCCCGGTGAAAAGGACCTCTCGCTCGTCCGCACGATCGTCGCCGTCGGTGTCCTTGAGGAGGACGACATCTGGCCCGTCAGTGGCGATCACACCGCCGCCCGCGAAGACGAGCGTGGTGGGGATGCTCAGCTTGTCGGCGAAGACGGTCTTCTTGTCCGCTCGTCCGTCGCCGTCGGTATCTTCGAGGATACTGATCAAATCGTGCCCGGTGTTTTTGGCCTGGAGATTGTTCGGGTAGTCGATCGTCTCAATGACCCACGGCCGGCCACGCTCGTCCCAACTGATGTAGATCGGATTGACGATGAGCGGCTCGGCGGCGACCAGCTCAAGCTTCATGTCGGCGGGCACTTGCCCGAACTTCATCGACTCCTCCGGCGGGAGCGGGTTCTGTGGTTTTGGCGCGGGGTCGCGGCGCTCGTAGTTGGGGATGACGGCGTCGAAGTAGGTCAGCGCCGGGAGATCGAGCTTCTTCCATCCCGACCGGGCCTCCTCGTCGAGCGACCACAGGATCCCGCGCTTGAGGAGGTCGATGAACTCCGGCCGGTTCCACGTGCGCCCATCGTGGCCGTAGGCGGTGTAGAAGACCCGACCTTCGCCCTCGTCACGCACCCAGGTGAAGGGCTCGTCCTCGCGGTACTGCAAAACGGTGCGCGCCTCCTCATTGTGCATCTCGTGGACGTAGGTTTCGTCCTCGGTCTCGAACGGGGTGAACCCCTTCATCAGCGGATGGTCGGGCTTCACCAACCGCGTGCCGAACAGCTCGAATCCGTGCGACTTGAAACGCCCGCCCACCAGCGCGGTGTAGGCCGGCGATTCGAGGAAACAGTAGGATGCGCAATGCACCGGGACGAACCCCTTTCCGCCACGGACAAAATCGAGCAGCGCCTTTTCCCGCTCCGGTGTCAGCCCCTGCTCGATGTTCGCGTAAATGAAGAGCGCGTCATACGGCGCCAGGCCTTCGTCCGAAAGGGCATCGAGATCTTCCGTGTAGGTGAAGTTGAAGCCCTCGACCCCGAGCGCCGCGCACAGATCTCGGTAAAGAGCCTTCGGGTCAGGGTGCCCCGCGCTGCCGAGAAAGAGGATCTCGGGCCGGCGCCAACCGGGATCATCGGCGGCGCCGAGCAGTAGGGTCGACAGGACTAGTGGAACGAGGACGAGGACGAGGGCTTTCATTGGAAGTGGGGTGCGGGGCACCGGGGTTATTTCGAGAATGTAAAGTCGGGCAGTTTCATGAGCTCGCCACCGTTGAGTGCAGACTCGTGGGCGAGGATGCCGACGCAGGTCCAGTTGGCCGACTGGGCGGCGTTCGGGAACGGGTTCCGATCGTCGACCAGCGCGCTGACGAACTCGTGGACGAGGTGCGGGTGCGAGCCGCCGTGGCCGCCTCCCTGGGTAAATGACAGGTGGGTGTTTTCACTCTCGTCGTAGACGCCACCGGTCGTGAATGCCGCGATCTCGTCAGGAAGCCGGTGGGCGTAATCGGGACAGGCGACGCGCTCCGGGATCTCCGGCTCCGGCTTTTTGGCGGTGTGGACGACGAGGTCTTCACCCTCGATGAGCGGCCACTCGACCGCCTTCTTCGAACCGTAGACGTCGATGCTTTCACGATACTGCCGAGCCGTGTCAAAGAGCGACCGGATGATGCGGGCGCTGAGGTCGGAATCGCGCACTTTCACATGGGCGGTCTCGACGGCGAACTTCGATCCATAACAGGCGTGCATCTCCTCGCTGATCGTCCCGGAACCGAAACAGGAGACGACCTCGGCCTCGCCGCCCGCCATGCCCAGCACCGGCCCGACACAGTGGGTCGCGTAGTGCATCGGCGGGAGCCCCGGCCAGTAGCCCGGCCACCCTTCCATGTCCTGCTGGTGGCTCGCCTGGAGAAACTGCAGTTTCCCGAGCTCGCCCTTGTCGTAAAGCTCCTTCATGAAGAGGTACTCCCGGCTGTAGACGACGGTCTCC
>CAZKYJ010000708.1:0-3430 GCA_964556355.1 uncultured Verrucomicrobiales bacterium
TGTTGGCGAAAACCGTCTATATCAAACTGAATGGGGGGCTGGGCACCGGAATGGGGCTAGAGAAGGCGAAATCGCTCCTCGATGTGAAAGGCGGATTCACCTTCCTGGACCTGATCGCACGCCAGATTCTCTACCTCCGTGACCGGGGAGCCGCTCCGAGGATCCTGCTGATGAACAGCTTTAGTACGAGCGCAGATACCCGGGACGCCCTCGCGCGGTACCCTGCGCTGGGGGCGCCCAGCGAGTTGGAGTTCCTGCAAAACCGTGTCCCGAAGATCTCTGCCGAAACCTTACTTCCCGCCGGATCACCTGGCGACGAGGAGCTCGGTTGGTGCCCGCCGGGCCACGGCGATCTCTACGTGGCGCTGGCCGGATCTGGCCAGCTGGACGTGCTTCTGGCCGACGGGATCGAGTTCGCATTCGTCTCCAACTCCGACAATCTGGGAGCCACGCTCGATCCGAGGCTCCTCGCGCACTTCGCTTCCAGCAAGCTGCCGTTCATGATGGAGGTGACCCGCCGCACCGCCTCCGATCGCAAGGGTGGGCACCTCTGCACCGACGCGGCGACCGGGGCTCTCCTGCTCCGCGAGTCAGCGCAGTGTCCCGCCGGCGACCTCGACGCGTTCCAAGACATCGGGCGGCACCAGTTTTTCAATACCAACAACCTCTGGATCCACCTGCCCTCTCTGAAGGCCGAGCTCGAGCGTGGGAACGGCATCCTCCCGCTGCCCGTCATCAAGAACGACAAGACGCTCGATCCCCGGGACAAGGCGAGCGAAAAGGTCATCCAGCTGGAGACCGCCATGGGAGCCGCCATCGGGTGTTTCGAGAAGGCGGGCGCCGTCGAAGTGCCGCGCTCACGCTTCGCCCCGGTCAAGACGACTTCGGACCTGCTCGCCCTGCGCTCCGACGCCTACGAGCTGACGGAGGCCTTTACCATCCAGCTCGCTCCCGAGCGGGGCGGAACTCCGCCGACCATCACGCTCGACTCGGATCACTACAAGCTCGTCGACGGGGTGGAAGCCCTCGTCGAAAAGGCGGTGCCGTCGCTTCTCGGCTGCCGATCGCTCGCCATCGCGGGGCCTTGGCAGTTCGGGGGAGCGACGACGATAACCGGCGATGTCGTATTCGAGAACACGACCGGTGCCCCTGTCGAGATCGCTCCCCGAACCTATGGGGACGAGACCGTCATTCCGTGAGCCATGCCACGACTTTCGCGAGCGCCCTGGCGCGGTGGCTCATCCCGTTTTTCGTTTCCGACGGGAGCTGCGCGAACGTTGCGCAGTGCCCGTCCGGGATAAACAACGAGTCGTAGCCGAATCCGCCCTCGCCTTTTTCGGCGGTGCCGATCACCCCTTCGACCGCCCCGTCGAAGGCGACGATTTTGGCGCCCCCGCGCGCTACGACCATACAGCAGCGGAACCGTGCCGTGCGCTCCCTCCCCCGCGCGCCCGCCGCGTCCAGATCGGCGAGCAACTTGGTGCGATTCTCTGCATCGGTCGCATCAGGTCCGGCAAAACGCGAGCTGTAGACACCTGGAGCGCCGTTCAGCGCGTCGACCTCGAGTCCCGAATCGTCCGAGAGCACCAGCATCCCCGGGTCGAGAAGCCCGCTCGCCTCGACTGCCTTGATCGTGGCATTTTCTTCGAAGGAGGTGCCGGTTTCGTCCGCCGCCGGGATCGCGGGGAAAGCGGAAAGATCGCGCACGTTCGCCAGTCCAGCGAGCATCGCCCGGATCTCTTCCGTTTTGTGGGCATTGTGGGTCGCAATAACAAGCTGCATCGCACGAGCAAAGCGGTGCCGGCGGTCATGGCAACTGCCAATCAATCGACCGCAATCTGCAATTAATAAATGCCCGGCATTAAATGTGGGACGTTCTCTGACTTGCCTTTCCGGCGGGGTCGCCTATCGAAACCGTTCCTCCCGCCACTTCCTACGACCGCGATCCATGTCCAAGCCCTACCCATTCGATGAATTTGAGCCCCGCTGGCAGTCCCGTTGGGACGAGAGCGGCGCCTTTCGCACGCCCAATCCCGGCGACGACGAGTTCGATCCCGCGAAGCCGAAGTATTACGCGCTCGACATGTTTCCCTACCCGAGTGGTGCCGGTCTCCACGTCGGCCACCCGGAAGGCTACACGGCCACGGACATCATCGTGCGTGCCAAGCGCAAGCAGGGTTTCAACGTCCTCCACCCGATGGGCTGGGATGCCTTCGGTCTGCCGGCCGAGCAGTATGCCATCAAGACTGGCCAGCACCCCCGCGCGACCACGGAGGCCAACATCGAGAACTTCCGCCGCCAGCTCAAGGCGCTCGGTTTCTCCTACGACTGGTCGCGCGAGGTCAACACCACCGATCCCGGCTACGTCCGCTGGACCCAGTGGATCTTTCTCCAGCTCTATTCGGCCTATTTTGATGAGGAGTCGCAAAAAGCCCGCCCCGTTTCCGAGCTCGAGGCGAAAGGATGGACGCGCGAGCAGATCGATGCCGTCCGCCTGGCCTACGTCGCCGAGGTGCCGGTCAACTGGTCGCCCGACCTCGGCACCGTGCTCGCCAACGAGGAGGTCGATGAGTGGAAAGAAAAGGGCCACACCGTCGAGCGCCGTCCGCTCCGCCAATGGATGTTGCGTATCACGAAGTATGCCGAGCGTCTCATCGATGAGCTCGACGGTGTCGATTGGCCCGAGAGCATCAAGCTCCTCCAGCGGAACTGGATCGGGAAGAGCGAGGGTGCCAGCGTGCGCTTTTCCGTCGTCGGCCACGATGCCGAGATCGAGGTCTACACCACCAGGCCCGACACCCTCTTCGGAGCCACCTACATGGTGCTCGCGCCCGAGCACGCGCTCGTCGATGCCATCACGACGCCCGAACGGAAGAATGCCGTCGAGGCCTACCGCAGGAAAGCTTCCCTCAAATCCGACCTCGACCGTACCGAGCTGGCCAAAGAGAAGTCCGGCGAGCCGACCGGAGCCTTCGCCACCAATCCCGTGAACGGCGAGAAAGTGCCCATCTGGATCGCCGACTACGTCCTCGCCACTTACGGCACGGGGGCCATCATGGCCGTCCCCGCCCACGACGAACGCGATTTCGAGTTTGCGCAGACCTTTGGAATCCCGATCACCCAAGTCGTCGAGACGGACGACGGCGCGCCGCTCCCGACCGCGGGGCACGGCATTGCCGTGAACTCCGGTTTCCTCGACGGTCTCCCCACGGCCGAGGCAAAGGCGAAGATGATCGCCTGGCTCGACGAGAGCAGCGTGGGAAGAGGCACGACCAACTTCAAGCTCCGTGACTGGCTTTTTTCCCGCCAGCGCTATTGGGGCGAGCCCTTTCCGATCGTCTGGGAGGGCGGCGAGCACCGGGCGATCCCGGAGTCCGAACTCCCGCTCCTGCAGCCGGATCTCGACGACTTCAAACCGACCGGGTCGCCT
>CAZKYJ010000709.1:0-3419 GCA_964556355.1 uncultured Verrucomicrobiales bacterium
GGCGGCACGGGACATCCCGGCCGCCAACGTCGTGGGGATCGATTCGCCGGATGCAGAAACGATCAGCCGGAACGCGTATGAGGCATTCATAGCGAAACCGCTGCGGCGCAAATTCGACCGCGAAAAATGGTGGAAGTTGCGAGATCTCGGCGGTGGTGAGGGCACCCAAGCGGTCGCGAACGAAATCAGCATCATTGCGCTCATGCGAGGGATTCCCCTGCGCATCAGCGAGTATTCCCCGGCGTTTGCGCCTGACCCGATTACCGGCAAGACGCCAGAGGCCGAGCCCCCGCCGGCGGGCGCGCAGAACCAGGCGAGCGTGGACTCGGAGCTGGCGCTCCTCGGCGCCCCGGACATCCAGCAAGCCGGGGCGCAGAAGAACCGGTACTACGCCACGGACACTACTTTCGCCGCCGCCAAGCAACCTCAGATGATGCTGGTCGGGCGCATCGACGGCCCGGACGACGCCACGGCGAGGCGGTTGATCACCGACGCCATCGCGGTGGAGCGCACGGGGCTCTGGGGAAAGGGCTACTTCGATCTGGCGCGGAAGACCGGCGGCGGCTACGCGGAGGGCGAGCAGTGGATCGGCAATGCGGCGCGACTTTTCGGGGCCAACGGTTACCCGGTCGTTGTCGACCCCCATCCAAGCCTCTTCCCCGCGGGGTATCCGATGCGGGATGCCATCGCCTATTTCGGCTGGTACGCGGGGACGGTGGAGGGCCCGTTCCGCGATGCGAGCTTCCGCTTCAAACGGGGGGCGGTCGCGTGCCACCTCCACTCGTACAGCGCCGCCACCATCCGGAATCCCGATGCCTACTGGGTGGCTCCCCTCTTGCAATCCGGGGCCTGCGCGGTGCTGGGGAATGTCTGGGAGCCCTACCTCACGCTGACCCAGCATTTCGACATCTTCGTCGCGCGGCTCCTCCAAGGTTACACCTTCATCGAAGCGGCCTACATGGCGACTCCCGCGCTTTCGTGGATGAACATCGCTGTCGGTGACCCGCTCTACCGGCCATTCGCATCGGACGGCGGGCTCGGGTCAAAAGCGGTCGACGGGGACTACAAGGCGCTCCGGGTGGCGGTGGGACGCTGGGGGCAAAAGGAGGAAGACCGGCCGAAGCTCATCGAGAACGTGGAGAAGGCGGCGGAGGCCCTCAAGTCGGGGGCGCTCTACGAAGCGCTCGGGTTCCTCACCCTGCGGCCGAACGATTTCGACGAGGCTATCACCTACTTCCGGCGGGCGGAGAACACCTACGAGAACCCCGGCGACAAGCTCCGTCCACGCCTCCACGAAGTCGACCTCTTGCGATCGTCCGGGAACAACGCGGGCGCCACCGCCCTGCTGAAATCGCTTCGCGCGACCTACGGCGCCACCCCCGGCGCGGCGGCCATCGACGCGTATCTGCTCCAGATCAACCCGCCGCCGGCCGCGGCAGGTGGGGGCTGATCCCGAGGGACCCGCGCTATTTGAAGAGCGGATCGTCCGTGTCCCCGCCGGAGATGAGGTAGGCCAGCAGGTCGAGCACGTCGTCCTCGCTCAGGGTACTCATGAGCGCGGGCGGCATCATCGAGACCGGCGACGGCTCGGAGGAAGCAAGCTTGGAGCGGTCGATCCCGGTCATGTCACCGGGGGCGAACATGTTGGTGACTACCTGCAAGCTATCGCCACTGAGATTGGCGATCCGACCGTAGACCTGGCTGCCATCCGTCAGCGTGAAAATCGTCGCTCCGTACTGGTCGCTGATTTCCTTGCTTGGTTCGATGATCGATTCGAGCAGGTCGCGCGGGCTGAAGCGGCCGCCGACACCGGTGAGGTCCGGTCCGATGGCCCCCCCCTGCCCGTCGAAACGGTGGCAGGCGAAACAGGTGGCCGTCGAAAACATCTTCCGCCCGTTGGCGAAATCGCGCCCCCCCTCCAAGCCCGAGGCGAGGAGCGGGTCGAAATCCTTCACTTCCCACACCTTCACGAACGGTCGGGGCTCGGCCGAGAGCACGGGGGCTCCGTCGCTTTTGGTGGCGGCGGAGGCGAGCTTCGCGAAACTTTCTTGGGCGGACTCGTCCCCGGCGTTGGCGATGGCCTCTTTGCGGATGTCCTCAACGAAGAGGTCGAAGCTGGCGCCGCCCCGGAAAGTGGATGCTCGGGCGAACCACTTGGCGTAGCGCGCGCCCAGTTCGGGCGTCCAACCTCCGTCGACGAGACGGAGGTTCTTGGCGAAGGCGATCTGCGCCTCCTGGGTCGGCGCCCCCTCGAGGGCGGCCACGCCGCGGGCGGCGATCTCGGGCGCATCGAGGAACACCAGGAGGGCGCTCAGCTCGATATCGAGGTCGGTGTCCCCCGACGGAAAATGGCCGTCGAGCGCGGCCAATACCTGCTCGCGCGATTCCCCGTCGGGCTCGCCCGTCCGGGTGAAGACCAAGGTGTAGGCGCGGACGAGATCGAGCCTTTGAGCACCTGTCAGGGCGGCCCAATCAATCTTGCCGAGGGCGCCGACGATGTCCCGCTGCACGGCGGGATTCTCCCGGCTGGCGCGGGCGAGCCCGACCATGCCGTTGATCAGCGCCTGCGGCTCGGTGAGGGCGAGCACTTTGTCTTTCCACTGCCCCACCGGCTGCCACTCGAGCGCGGTGCGGGCGGCGTAGCGGATGAAGCGATCCTCATGTCCGAGCTGTCGTCCTGCGGCGTCCACCGCGCGGGGCTCCTTTTTGCCGTGGAATTCTTCCAGCGAGTGGCGGAGCCTCGCAAGATCGGTCGGGACATCCACCGAATGGTTGCCGACGTCCGCGCCCGTGTAGCGCACCCGGTAGACCCCGGACTGCACCCGCCGGCCGCCGATGGCCACGTAGAGGTTTCCGTCCTTCGGATTCACCTCGAGATCGGTGAGCGGGAGCGGTTGCGCACTCATGAATTCTTCGAAAGTGGCCGAATAGCTGGCACCCTCCGGCTCGAGATGCACGGCGTAGAGCTTGCCGAAACTCCAGTCGGAAATGTAGAGCGCGTCCTGGTATTTCACGGGGAACTTGGCGCCGTAGCCGAAGGTGATCCCCGTCGGCGAACCCGGCCCGATGTCCGTGGCCGGAGGGAGGGTGTCCGGGTAGTAGGCCTTGAACTTGGCCGAGCCGTTACGCCATCCCCAATCCGATCCCGAGACGACGTGGCAGACGCGGGTCGGGCGGTACCACGGGGTTCCGATGTCCCACTCCATGTCGGCGTCGTAGGTGAAGAGATCGCCGGCCCGGTTGAAGGCGATGTCGTACTCGTTGCGGAAGCCGACGGAGACGAGTTCCCAGCTCTTGCCGTCGGGGTCGGTCTTGGCCACCCAGCCGCCGGGCGCGGTGACCTCGCGCATGAAGCCTCGACCATAGATGCGGGGCAAAATTTGATCCTCGTCCCAGAGCGGCGGCACGCGGGACGACTG
>CAZKYJ010000710.1:0-3414 GCA_964556355.1 uncultured Verrucomicrobiales bacterium
ATCATGGCGGTGACCCGCTGGATCTGCTTCTCCAGTTCTTTGTCGAACCGCTGGGCGGCGCGGTTGAGCGCCACGGGCAGATCGCCGGTCTGTTCCCCGACCGAGACCATGTCCGTGAGGAGCGGGGGGAAAAACCCGACTTTGCGCATGGCCCGGGAAAGCGACCCGCCTTCCCCCACCTGCAGGATGATCTGGTCCATGAGCCCCCGACCGTAGAGGTTGAGCGTGGCGTTGCGGGTGAGTTCGAGCCCTTTGAGGAGGGGGAGCCCGTTGCCGACGAGGTTCGAGAGCGTCTCCATGATCTGGACGAAAAGGCGCCGGGAGGTGACACCACCGACCAGCGGCAGGTGGAGGAGCGCCCGGTGCCACTTGGCCTCGTAGGGGGGCGTGGTGACAATCTTGCGGAAGAGGAGAAACGCCGCGGCGAAGAAGAGGATGACCGCCCACCAGTAGCTCCCGAGGAAGCTGCTGGCGCCCATCATGAACTTGGCGGCGGCCGGGAGGTCCTTCCCGGTCTCCTTGAGCATCGAAGTGAGCTGCGGCAGGAGGAAGCCGACGAACATGAACGAAACACCGACGACCGCGATGAAGAGGCAGAACGGGTAAATCATGGCAACCACGACCTTGTTCTGGAGCTCCTGTAACTTGACCAGGTAGATCGCCTGGCGCTTGAGGATCGTGGCCAGGGCACCGCTCACCTCACCGGCCGCCGCGAGCGAGCAGTAGAGCTCGCCGAAGCTGGGCGACGCCGTGCGTAGCGCGTTGGAGAAGCTGCCACCGTCGCGCACCTGCTGCCGGATCATCCCGGTGACCACCTTGAGATTCGAAAGCTCGTCACGGCTCTCCATGATGCGGAGGGCGGGCTCGAGCTGGAGCCCCGCGCCGAGGAGGTCGCTCAGTTCCTCGGTGAAGAGGACGACCTGCGAGCGCTTGAGGCGGACGGGCCCGGTGGCCAGCTTCTGGGTTTTCGCCGGGGACTTGGTGGGCGCCTTGGCCGTGGCTGCCGCCGGTTTCACCGGGACGGGCTTCGCCGTGGGGTTCGGCTTCTCGGCTTTGGTCGCCTTCTTCGGTGGGGCGGCGACGGCGGTGCCCCCTCCCCCGGCGGCTTTGGCTTCGAGCGATACCGGCTGGAGCCCGCTCCGCCCGAGGCGCCGGAAGGCGTCGGCGCGGTCGCTGGCATTGACCTCGCCGGTCGCCATGGTGCCATCGGATTTGAGAGCGCTGTAGGAAAAGACGGCCACGGGGGTCAGGAAAAAATGATGGGGAAAAAAGTGGGGGAGACCTAGGTGGCGAGAAGGGCGTCCAGTTCGGCCTGCTCCTCCTCCTGGTCCTCGATCATGCGGATCTCGCTGGTCGTCACGCTGATGACCTCCTCGATCGTGGTCTCCCCTTCGAGCACCTTATCCATGCCGTACTGCCGGAGGTTCCGGAAGCCTTCGGACTCGGCAAACCCGCGGATCTCGGCGTCGCTGGCATGGCGGACGATGAGGTCGTGGACCCCTTTGGTGAGGACGCAGACCTCGTAGATGGCCAGGCGCCCGCGGAAGCCGGACCGGTTGCACTGGTCACAGCCGCGCGGGTTGGCGGTGAAGAGGAAATTGTTGGCATCGGGCTTGAGGCCGAGCTGCTGGATGTAGTCGGCCTCGTAGCTGGCAGGCACCTTGCAGTGCTTGCAGAGCCGTCGCACGAGGCGCTGGGCGAGAAAGGCGCGCACGGAGGCGGCCACGAGGAACGGTTCCACCCCCATGTCGATGAGGCGCGAGATGCCGCCGATGGCGTCGTTGGTGTGCAGCGTGGAGAAAACGAGGTGGCCGGTGAGGGAGGCGCGCACGGCGATCTCGGCGGTCTCCAGGTCCCGGATTTCCCCGATCATCACGATGTTCGGATCGGCGCGAAGGATCGAGCGAAGCCCGTTGGCAAAAGTGAGGTTGATCTCCGGCTTGACGGCGATCTGCATGACGCCCTCCAGCTTGTTCTCCACCGGGTCCTCGATAGTGACAATCCGGGTGTCGGTGGTGTTCAGCTCGGAGAGGAACGTGTAGAGGCTGGTCGATTTACCCGAGCCCGTCGGTCCGGTGATCAAGATGATGCCGTTCGACATCTTGAGGAGGCCTTCCATCGTTTTCCGCGTCCCCCGGAGCAGGCCGAGCTTGTCGAGGTTGAACTTCTCCTGGTTCAGGAGTCGCAGGCTCACGCTCTCCCCGAGCACCGTGGGGACAGTGGCAACGCGCACGTCGATGGAAGCGCCTTCGAGCTCGAGGCCGATCCGGCCGTCCTGGGGCAGGCGCCGCTCGGCGATGTCGAGGCGCGACATGATTTTCAATCGCGCCACGACCATGTCCTGCAGCGCCTTGATGTTCTCCGGCACCGCCACGTCGACGAGGGCGCCGTCGACCCGGTAGCGGATGCGGAGGTTGTTTTCCAGCGGCTCCACGTGGATGTCCGTGGCGCGCTGGCTGAGCGCCTGGCGGATGATGGTATTGACGAATTTGACCACCGAGGCTTCCTCGTCATCCTCGTCGAGGATGGTGGTCTCCTCCTTCATGTCCATGCCGGTATCGGTCATGTCCCGGCCGGCGAGGATCTGCTCGAAGGTATCGGCCCCCACCCCGTAGAGCTTCTGGATACCCTGCAAGATGCGCGTCCGCGAGGCCATCTTCCAGCGGATCGGGTTGTCGATCGACTGCCCGGCGCCCTGGCGCGCGATGAGATTGAACGGATCGTAGGTGGCGATGGCCAGCGGCTGGGACTCGAGCGGTTCCGGCGTGCCACCGTCGTGTTCTGCCCCGCCGGGAGCGGGCGGCGGAGTCCCGCCATCGGGATGCTCCTCTTCTTCGGCGGCATCGCCGAGCGCGAGGGGTAGCAGACGGTATTTCAGCGCCACCTGCGCCCCGCAGGCCTGTTTGAGGCGGCGCGAGTTCCGCGTTTTGATTTCGGGAACCCAGTCCAGCCGCAACCGGCCGGCGATCGCTTCGAGGAACTGCTCCTCGTTGACGAGCTTGGAGTCGATGATGTCTTCGATGACCGAGCGCTGGGACTGGGCGGCATCGGCAATCAGCTTTTCGAGCGCTTCGGTGTCTTCGGGGATCGCTCCCCCGTCGAGGGCGCTCTGTAGGATCAGGTCCTTCATTGATTGGGCTGGGCGTTTCGCGGGATCATGGCACAACGGGAGCGCCGCCGCACCCGCGAATCTCATTCAACCCGGCACCCGCGCCATAGTTGCCTGTTAGGGACAATGATTGTGGAACGGGCGTTCAATCGGCGCCCGGCCGGCGGATTCTCGCGGGGCGCCCGGGGGCGCCCCGGCTCACATCGCCGCCAAGATGTGGTTCAGCATCGAACTCGGGCGCATGGCGGCATCCGCCTTGGCGTCGTCAGGGAAATAGTAGGCACCGATATCCACGGGCGATCCCT
>CAZKYJ010000711.1:0-3389 GCA_964556355.1 uncultured Verrucomicrobiales bacterium
GACCGATCAAGAATGGAGGTCGTGCCGCCCACGGGCACCGTTCCGCCACCAGCCCCGCACCAGAGCGGGGCGATGTAGATCACGACTTCATCCACCAGGCCCGCCGCAAAAAAAGCGCCGAGGACCTCGCCGCCGCCTTCCACGAGAACCGCATTGCACCCGCGTTCGGCGAGGTTCCGGAGAATCGTCTCGAGGGCTTCACCCTTGCCGCAGACCAAGGTCCGGTCGCGATGCTCGTCCACCAACACGTTCGCATCAGGTGGGAGGCTTCCCCCCCGCGTCAGCACCACGCGCCACGGCTGCTCCTTCTCGGTGCGGAAGGCCTCGCCCCGGATCGTCAGCGCAGGATCATCCGCCCTCACCGTTCCGGCTCCCACCACGATCGCGTCCGCCCCCGCCCGCAGCCGGTGGGCGTCGGCTCGGGATCGCTCGCCCGTCAGCCACTGGGGCTCGCCCAGGGGTCGCGAAATCTTGCCGTCCAAGCTCACTCCCGCTTTCGCGATCACCCAGGGTAGTCCCGTCGTCACCCGTTTTGCGAACGGTCGCAGGATCTCCGCCGCTGCCGCGCCTCCGGCTCCCACCGCCACCGCGATTCCCGCTTGATCCAGTACGGCGTCGGCCGCCCCCGCATGAGCCGGGTTGGGATCCCGCATCGCGTAGACCACCCGCGCCAACCCGGCCCCGACAATCGCTCCACAACACGGCGGCGTCCTGCCGTGGGTCGAACACGGTTCCAACGTCACGTAGATCGTCGCCCCGGCCGGGTCGTGGCCGTTTGCCCGCACCGCGGCCAGTGCCGCCACCTCCGCATGCGCCCCGCCCGCCATTGCGTGGAACCCGCTACCCAAAACCTCGCCGCCCCGCACCACCACCGCGCCAACCGGGGGATTCGGACTCGTCAGTCCGATCCCCTTGTGCGCCTCCTCCAGCGCCAGCGCCATCCAACGGCGGTCTTCGTCCCCGGTTTGCTGGTCTCCCATCACCCCAATCTATAGTCGGCTCATCCCCGACAGGCAACGATGGCGATCGCCCTCCCCGTTCTCCCCGTTCTCCCATTTGACCGGCAACCGCCGTCTCAATTCTGCGAAAAATGCGCCTCTTGGGGCAAACACTCCCCATTTTTCCCGTTATTCTCACATTTGATAGGAATCTGGCTAATTATTTTCCATAATTTAGAAAAAAATAATTGTTTTTTGATAATTGCTGTTGTAGGCTTTTCTCGTCAACAGCAGACCGACTTCGAACCTTACTGTCATGAAAGCGATCAACAGCAACGCCGATCAGTTCATCAATCTCTTGATCATTCTCGCCGGTATGAGCAGTGCGGTCTCCGGGGCCGTCTTCGCGCTCACCAACATCCTCTCCTGAGGCCTCGACGGCGAGAGTCCCCTCGCCACCCGCGTTTTTCAGTTTGCCCCCCACTTGGCAGCACCCCGGTTCCCCTCCGGTCGGTGCTGCCATTTTTTTGCCCCGATCCGCCCAGACGCGTCTAACGTGCCGAACGCATGGCCTTTCGTGCCCCCCAGAAAGCCCTCCTCTACGGCGAGTTCGCCAAGCTCGTCCACGCCGGATTCGGCGTCGACAAGGCTGCCGACACCATCCTTCACGGCGATCCGCCCCGCGAACAGGAGCGGTTTGCCGAAGGGCTCAAAGCCGGGCTCGCGGGTGGCCGAACCATCGCCGACTCGATCCGCGATCTCGACCTCCCCATCTCCGATCTCGAGATCGGGCTTGTCGAGGCCGGCGAAAAGGGCGGGCGGCTCGAGGACGCCTTCGCCCACCTCGCCAACTACTTCGAGATGCTTCACCGCACCGGGCGCCAGGTCCGGGGGCGCCTCGTCTACCCCTTCGTCCTCTTGCACATGGCGGTTCTCCTGCCCGCCATCCCGCTCGCCGTCTTCCCCGGCGGCGGCGGCATGCGGGGCTTCCTCATCGATATCACCACCAAATTTGCCGTCTTCTACGGCCTGGTCGGCATCGCCATCGCCGCCTGGATTCTCGTGGCCAACGCCGCCCGCACCCATCCCGGTCCCGACCGCCTCCTCGACCGCATCCCCGTGGTCGGCAAGGTGCGGCGCTCCCTCGCCTTCGCCCGTTTCTGTCGGGTTCTCAAGATCTCCCTCCTCTCCGGCCAACGGATGGACGACGGCTTCCGCGCCGCCGCCGCCGCGTCGGGATCCGGTGCCGTCTACGACGCCTCCGAGGATATCGTCGCCAAAATTCGGGCCGGTGATCCCATCGGCCCCCAGCTCCTCATCACCCCGGCGTTCCCCAAATCCCTCGCCCGTTCCCTCAACACCGCCGAGGAAGCCGGCACCCTCGATACCGATCTCCATCGCTGGTCCATCCTCATGGAAGCAAACGCTTCCGAAGCTTTGGAAAAACTCGGTTCCTGGCTCCCCAAGATCGTCTACTTCGTCGTCGTGATCTTCGTCCTCTGGCAAATTTTCGCCATGGCCGGTGCCTACTTCGGGCAGTTCCAAGAGCTGATAGACGACATCTGACCGGCCGCCCCTCGCCGCCGCCATCCCCCTACCGGCCTCCTCGCCATCGGAGAAATCGGTACAAAATCCGGCAAATCTGCTTTACAACGATGCCAAAAGGCTCAAAACTGCACGCCTGAACAGCATTTTTATCCCAAATCCAGACCGAGTACCGCACACCATGGCCACCAAAACCGACACCAAAACCGACACCAAAGCCGATACCGACACCGCCACCGACCCGGCCAAAGACAAAGCGAATGCCGCTCGCGCCAAAAACCTCGATCTGGCCATCCAGCAGATTCAAAAAGACTTTGGCGAAGGCTCGATCATCCGCATGGGAGACGGCTATCGTGTCGATGTCGATGTCATCCCTACGGGAAACCTTCTCATCGACCGCGCCCTCGGCGTCGGCGGATTTCCCCGCGGTCGGATCGTCGAGATCTATGGCCCCGAGTCATCCGGCAAGACCACCCTCACCCTCACCGCCATCGCCCAGGCGCAGAAACGCGGCGGGCTGGCCGGGTTCGTCGATGTCGAGCACGCCCTCGATCCCCAGTACGCCAAGAAGCTGGGCGTCAACATGGACGACCTCCTCGTCTCCCAGCCCAGCTCGGGTGAAGAAGCCCTCCGCATTGTCGAAACCCTCGTTCGCTCGAACGCCCTCGATGTCGTCGTCCTCGACTCCGTGGCCGCCCTCATCACCAAGGCCGAACTCGACGGGGAGATCGGCGACTCGACGGTCGGTGCCCAGGCCCGCCTCATGAGCGCCGCCATGCGGAAACTCACCTCCCTCATCTCCAAGGCGCGCACCACCGTCATCTTCACCAACCAGATCCGGGAAAAAATCGGTGTCATGTTCGGCAATCCCGAGACCACCCCTGGCGGCCGTGGCCTCAAATTCAA
>CAZKYJ010000712.1:0-3385 GCA_964556355.1 uncultured Verrucomicrobiales bacterium
CGAGGGCGAACCGCTCTTCGCCCGCGCGCTCTACCTCCGCTCGGGGCCCACCGAACTCGTCTTGCTCGGCGCCGACATCCTCCTCGTCCACGCCACCGTCGCCGCCGCCACCATCGAACTTTGCCGGAGTCGCGACGGATTGGCACCCGAGTCGCTTTACTTTACCGGCACCCACACCCACTGCGGACCGGGAGGCTGGGGACCAAACCTGATCGAGGAGGCGGTTTGTGGCGAGTTTGATCCCGATGCGGTTGCCCGCTTGGCCGCCGTGCTGGCCACCGCCGCCCGCGAAGCCCGCGACGCGGCCACGCCCGCCGAATGGGCGTGGATCGCCACCGACGTCCCCGAACATATCCGCAACCGCACGGTGCCGGACGGCCCGACCGACCCGGTGCTCGAAGCGCTGGCCGTCCGCCAACAACCCGGCGGCAGCACCGGGCTTTTCGTCTTCTACGGAGCCCACGCCACCTGTCTCGGCCCCGGGCGCATGACCTTCCACCCGGACTACCCCGGGACCTTGGTTCGCACCCTCGAGGCGGACGGGTTCGCCTTCGCTGCCTTCGGCGCCTCGGCAGCCGGCAGCCAGTCCGCGGTCGGCGAAGGCTCTGGCGAGGCGCGTGCGGAAGCGGTCGGCACCAGCCTCGCCACCAAGATCCGCCCGCTCGTCACCGGGGCCCAGTGGAAGGGCACGGTCGCGCTGGGCACCGCACGCCGCGCCGCCCCGCTCCTGCCGTTCCAGCTACGGATCACCGAGGACGCTCGCCTGGCCGATTGGCTGGCGGGTGGGCTCCACGGCGACCATGCCCCGGTGCACTGCGTCCGCCTCGACGACCACTGGCTCGCCGGCCTCCCGATCGAAATATCCGCCATGCTTTCCGCTCCCCTGCGCGAGGAGGCCACCCGCGCGGGAATCTCCCTCACCCCCACCGCGTTCAATGGCGACTACGTCGGCTACGTCCTCCCGCCGGACCTCTACGACAGCGGTGCCTACGAGGCGAAGATGAACTTCCTCGGCCCCGACGGCGGCGCCTTCTTCGCGGAATTTGTCCGCCGGGCCACCGGGATCGGCGAGGCCACAATTTCGAAGTGACGGCCGGGCACTCCGCGCTACCATAGCGCCATGGCAAATCCCCTCAGAATCCTCGTCGCCGGCTGCGGCCACATGGGAACCTCCCACGCCCGCGCCTACCACCAGATGGACGGCTTCGAGATCGTCGGTCTCGTCAGCCGGGGCGCCGCCTCCCGCAAGAAGCTCAACGACGAATTTGGCGGCCGCTACGCCGAGTTCGGCGACTTCCAAGAGGCGCTCGACGCGACCCGCCCGGATTGCGTTTCCATCAACACCTATCCCGACACCCACGCCGCCTACGCCCTCGCGGCCATCGACGCCGGATGCCACGTCTTCATGGAAAAGCCGGTCGCCGAGACCGTCGAGGAATGCGTCGAGGTCGTCGAGGCGGCGAAAGCCGCGGGCAAGAAGCTCGTGGTCGGCTACATCCTGCACGTCCATCCCTCGTGGAAGAAGTTCGTCGAGGTGACGCAGACGCTGGGCAAACCGCTCGTCATGCGCATGAACCTCAACCAGCAGTCATCGGGAGCCAACTGGGGGACGCACAAGAACCTCCTCGCCTCGATGAGTCCGATCGTCGATTGTGGTGTCCACTATGTCGATGTCATGTGCCGGATGACCGGGGCCCGCCCGGTGCGCGTGAGTGCCATCGGCGCCCGACTCACCGACGAGATCTCCCCGGAGCAGGTCAACTACGGACAGCTCCAGGTCACCTTCGACGATGGCTCGGTCGGTTGGTACGAAGCCGGATGGGGGCCGATGATGAGCGAGACGGCGTTTTTTGTGAAGGATGTCATCGGCCCGAAAGGCTGCGTCAGCATCAAGGCGACCGAGGCCTCCGGGAGCGGCAAGTCTTCGGATGTCGATTCGCACAGCAAGACCGAGAACCTGCTCCTACACCATGCGGGATTAGATGCGGACGGGAATTTCGCAAAGGCGGATGAGATCATCGACGTCTCGGACGAACCGACCCACGACGAGCTCTGCGCCCGCGAACAGGAGGTCTTTCTCAATGCGATCCGCGGCGATGCGGATCTCACCGCGCACTTGCAGAGCGCCATCGACAGCCTCCGCATCGTGCTGGCGGCCGACCAGGCGTTTAAGGAAGCGCGGACGGTCGACCTCTAGCACCGTCCCTCCGAGATCTGTAGGCTCCAAAATCACGGCTGCGACAGGAATCTTTCGATTGCCGCGCGATCGGGAATCGCCTCCTGCGCACCCTGGCCGAGAGTCGCCAACGCCCCCGCCGCATTGGCGAAGCGGAGCGCTTCGGCAGCGGGGAGACCGGAGGCCAGCACCGTGGCCACGGCACCGGCGAAACTATCTCCCGCCACCACGGTATCGACCGCCTCTACAGCGAACGCCGGGGACTCGATCACCCGACCATCCCGCTCGCGCAGGCTCGTGGTGCCGGAGCCACGGGTGATGATGACCCGCGCGTCGAGGTCGGCCGGAAGTGACTCGTGCTCGGTCTCATTGACGATGACAACGGAGACCGGAAGCCGTTCCCAGCCGATCCCCTCCACCATCGGCGACGGATTTAACACGGCGGTCACGCCGGCCTCCGCCGCGATCCGCGCCGCGGCCTCGACGGCCGCCATCGGAACCTCCAGCTGGAGGAGCAGGAGATCCGCTCCGGCGATCGATTCCCGGCAGCATTCGATGTCTTCAGGAGCCAAGCTCCCGTTCGCTCCGGCATTGACGATGATAGCGTTCTCGCCCCCGTCCTCGACGGCGATGAAGGCGGAACCGGTCGGTTCCCCGCGACGGCAGGCCGCCACTCCCGAGACATCGATCCCTTCTGCCCGCAGCGCCTCGAGATAGCGGGTGCCCGGCGCATCGTCGCCCACCCTTCCGACGAGCGAGACATCGCCCCCGCAGCGGGCGGCGGCCACCGCCTGGTTCGCCCCCTTCCCGCCGAACCGCGTGAGCGTGCGATGTCCGGCCACGGTCTCACCGGGACGGGGCAGCCTGGCCACGTAGGCGAAGTGGTCGATGTTGAGCGAGCCCACAACGACGATTTTCGGGCGAGGAACAGGATCGGTCATCGCGCGGGTGGTGGGCTCACCACGAGTTGCACCAGCGCCTCGCGCACCCTGGCAGCCTGGATCTCGTCCATCTTGAAGAACCGCGCGCGCCCATTGCCGTTTCCCCGGAAGAATGTGGTGCCGCGGTCGTCGACCTCCACGTCCCCCTTCCCGGAAAGTCTGAAGTAGCCACGGTCCGGGTAAGCCGCCTGCAAGACCACGGTCAAATCCCAGGTCGGGCGGTCGTGGTCGATCCCGCAGTAGGCGATGTAACCCTCCTTGATCGGAT
>CAZKYJ010000713.1:0-3383 GCA_964556355.1 uncultured Verrucomicrobiales bacterium
ACTTTTTCTGGCTACACCGTCCTCGCCGAGCGTGACGGCGTCACCGGGCGCGCCACCGCGTTGAAGGCGCGCTACCAACTGCTGCTCCTCGACCTCGTGCTGCCGGGCTACAGCGGGTTCGATATCCTCGCCGCCCTCAAGCGCGACCGCCCCGGCCAGCCGGTCATTATCCTGTCCGCCCGCGGCGAGGAGGGCGACCGGATCAGGGGTCTCAAGATGGGTGCCGACGACTACGTGGTGAAACCGTTCAGCCTCAGAGAGCTGCTCGCCCGCGTGGATGCCGTGCTCCGCCGCAGCTCCGAGCGGCCGTCCGCCGTCGCCGGCCACCGCATCAACGGCGCCCAGATCGACTTCGCCCGCCGCGAGGTCTGTTTCGACGACGGCACGCGCCACGACCTCTCCGAGCGCGAGGCCGACCTCCTCCGCTACCTCGTCGCGCAGGGCGGGCGCGCCGTCTCGCGCGACGAGATCCTCCGCCAGATCTGGGGGATCGACCCGAAGAACGTGGAGACGCGCACCGTCGACATGCACGTGGCCAACCTCCGCCACAAACTCCGCTCCCAGGATGCCGTCGTCACCGTGCGCGGCCGCGGCTACATGATCGCGGCGACGCCATGAGCCGCCCGGTCACCATCTGGGCGGTGCTGGCCGTCTGCGCGCTCCTCATCGTCGGGGCGATGGCCTGGTCGACGGGAAAAGTGTTAGACCTCGAGTCCGGGCAGCTCCGCTCCGAGGCCGAGGCGGAGCTGGGCGAACGCGTCCGCCTCAGCCTCGCCACCATGGACACGGCGGCGAGCGCCCTCCTCGTCCTGGAGAACCAGCGTCCGCCCCACCATTTCAAAGCGTTTTTCGAACCAGAGGACGTCTTCACGTCGGAGTTTCAAAACGTCCGGAAAGGGGTCGTCTTCCAACCCTCCCCCCTGCTCGGCACCCTCCCGGAGTTCGTCCGGCTCCACTTCGAGATCCGCCCGGACGGCGACATCAGCTCGCCCCAGGTACCCCGGGGCAACGAGCGCGACCTCGCCGAGCAGCAAGGCATTTCCGGCGGGAGCATCGACCTCGCCGCCGCCGACCTCGAGGAACTGCGCACCCTCCTCCTCCAGCCCTCCGCACCGGGGACGCCCGACGCCACCAACCTCAGCCACATCTGCCTGGCCTGCGCGCCCCCGGAGAACTGGAATGCACTACCTCCCGCCGCCGCCGACCGCAGCGCCGAGAAGGTCGAGGCGGCCCGCCGCGACAACCCGGTGGCCGCGCGCCTCTCGAAAGCCGTACAGGACGATGTCTCCCTCGTGCAAAAGTCGAAGCGCGCCGAGGAGTATGGCAAATCGTTGCAGCAGGTCGTCGTGGCCACCGCGCCGGGGATCGAGGTCGCTCCGTTCCGGCCGGTTTGGATGGCCGATGAACTCTTTGCCATCCGCGAGGTCGCCTCACCGGACGGATCGCGCTACCAGGGAGTATGGCTCCGCTCCCGCCCGCTGGCCGCCGGGCTTTGTCGCTCGGTTAGTCACCTCTTGGCCAACGCCGCGCTCCGGCCGATGGCGGAGGTCTCGGTGACGTCGCTGGTCGACCCCGCCGCGCGCGACCTCACCCGTCTCGCCAGCGACCCCCTGGCGCTCGTCACCCTCCCGTGGCGGCTCGACCCCGGCGAGGTGGCGACCGCATCGGTGCCCGCATGGTCGGCATTGCGCGTATCGCTGGCCCTCGGGTGGGTCGCCCTGGTGCTTGCGCTGCTCGCCGCCGCCGTCCTCGTGCGTGGGGTCGTCAAGCTGAGCGAGCGCCGCGCCACCTTCGTCTCGTCGGTCACCCACGAGCTGCGCACCCCGCTGACCACCTTCCACCTCTACTCCGACATGCTGGCCGAAGGGATGGTGCGCGACGCGGAGAAGCGGCGGGCGTATCTCCAGACCATGCGCCGCGAGGCGACCCGCCTGAACCACCTGATCGAGAACGTCCTCGCCTACTCGCGCGTCGAGCGTGGCAGCGCCCGGACCCGCCACGAGCGTATCGCCCTCTCCGAGCTGGCCAGCCGCCTCGGCCCGCGGCTCGAAGAGCGGGCGCGGCGCGACGATGCGGAGCTGAGTTTCGCGGTGGCCGAAGGCAGTGGCGAAACCTTCATCGACACCGACCTCACCGCAGTCGAGCAGATCGTGTTCAACCTCGTCGACAACGCCTGCAAGTACGGCCTTCCCGAGCAGGGCGATCGCACCGTGGGGGTGCACCTGAGCTCCGACGGGAGGCGCGCGCGGATCGCAGTGGCCGACGGCGGCCCCGGCATCGCGCCCAGCGAGGAGAAGAAGCTCTTCCGCCCATTCCACAAGTCCGCCGCCGACGCCGCCCACTCGAAGCCCGGCGTCGGGCTCGGCCTCGCCCTCTGCCGGCGGCTGGCGAAAGAACTGGGCGGACGCCTGCAGCTCCAACGGAACCCGGACGCCGGCTTGTGCTTTGTGCTGGAGCTGCCAACGGCATAGCTTCGATCCTGCGGTCAAGGTTCCCGGAGTCTGTATCTCCGGGTGGGGCAGCGCCCTGGGAACATGGCGAAGGCACGCAGTTCGTAATCGGACTCGCGGCCGGCTGTTTCCTACTTTCAATGGAAGCCGGACACTCGAACGGCTGAGTTTCCACCGGCCCGATGGTTCGCGGTGTGATACGGCAGAGCCAACAGCCCCACCAAACGCCCCGTCTTGCAGTACAGCAATATCACAGTACATTTTGGAGGAATGAAGACGACGATCGATTTTCCTGACGAACTCCTCCACGAGGCGAAGATTGTCGCGGCGCAGCGCAAAACCACATTGAAGAAGCTCGTGCTCCAGGGATTGGATCACGTGATCCGCCACCCCGAAGCGGATCCCGATGCGGCTCGACGCTCGACGATGGAAGGTCTCCTCCGAGGAATGCAGGCCACGAATACGGAAGCGATTGCACCGATGGGGCGCGACGAGATCTATGACCGCTGATTGCTTTCTCGACACCAATGTCCTGCTCTACGCGGGATCGGCGGCGCCCGGAGATCAAGCGAGACGTGCGCGGGCCGAAGACCTTATCCTGAACTCTCGCTTCGCGCTCTCCGCGCAAGTTCTCCAAGAGTATATCTCCAATGCCCTGCGGAAAAAATCGCTCGGCATTACCGAAGCCAACATCGACGCAATCCTGGAACTCGCGACCCACGTCCCCGTGGCGTCGCTCACCCACGCCCTCGTGTGCTCCGCGGCGGGTCTCCGCCGTCGCCACCACCTTTCCCACTGGGATTCGACCATCATCGCCGCCGCTATCGAACTCGGCTGTTCGACCCTCTACTCCGAGGATTTCAACCACGGGCAGTTCTATGACGGCGTCGAAGTCGTGAATCCGTTCCGGTAAATAGGACGCTTTAGGCCTGT
>CAZKYJ010000714.1:0-3378 GCA_964556355.1 uncultured Verrucomicrobiales bacterium
CCAGGCAGTGCAGGGGCACACCAACCTCGATCTTCAGGCGCTGAAGCACTTTTTTAGAGGTCACGATGCTCGTGAGCCCACACTGGTCGATGCACGACTGGAGCGCCTCGGGCGACAGCGTGTAGTTCAGATTTACCGGACATTTTCCCGCGAGCAAGGCCGCCCAGTTCGCGAGGGCCCCGCCCACCGACGGCGGCAGGAGGATGCCCACGTTCTGATCCGGACCCCAGACCGGGGAAAACCGTTCGCGCAAGAAGAGTGCACGCGTGAGTGCGGTTCGAAATCCGAGTGCCTCCCCACCGCCACTGTCCGCCATGGCAAAGTGGTGGGGGTGCGCCCGGGCGGTCGCGAGAAGGCATGCAGAAAGGGTCTGGTGTTCACTCATGGTGGCAAACGAACGCCGCGAATCCTCCATTACAGAAATTGATTATCTGGGAACAAATATCAGTCCAATCGATGATTCGTGGAATCCAAGCCGACTAGGGAGACAAGGTTCGCGTGGACTCGCCCGCTGGGATTTCGCCTTTGATGGTGGCGACGGGCTTGCCCTCATCGCGGTTTTCGATCGCCTCCCGGGTCACCTTGCCCTTCGAGAGCGCCAGCGAGAGCCAGCGGAACTCCGTGGTGGTGTCCAGCATGACTTTGACCACCATCGTCAACGGGACGGCGAGGAACATGCCGACCGGACCCCAGACCCAGCCCCAGAAAAGCACCGAAATAATCACGACGAGGGTGGACACGCCAAACCGGCGCCCCAGCAACATCGGCTCGACGAAATTGCCGAAGAGCATGTTGATGGCCAGGTAGCCGATGAGGACGCCCACGGCTTCGCCGACCCCGCCGCTGACCAGCGCTACGAGAATCGGCGGGATGGCGGCGATGATCGAACCGATGGCCGGGATGAAATTCAGGATGAACGCGAGCATTCCCCAGAGGACGGGAAAATCGAGACCGAGCGCCCAAGTCAGCAGGCCGGCCAACGTCCCGGTCACTGCGCTGACCAGCGTCTTGATGCCCACGTAGCGCTGGATATCGCCGGAGGCGCTCTGCAGATCCCGGAAGTTGGGGCCGCGGGCGTGCCGGATCGCCGCGATGCGGGTGCTGACACCACCCGATTCCATCAGCATGAAGACGGTGAGGATGAGGACGAAGAACGTGGTGCTCAGAAGCGAGGTGATGCGCCCCAAGATGTCGGTCTGGTTGACGAATTTGATGATGGCGGCGACACCGGGATTCGTGATCCCCGTGATCGCTTCCTTCGCGCCCGTGACCTCTTTTTCTTCGAGGTAGTTCCCCCACTCCAAGGCCCTGTCCCGGAGCCCTTCGACATAGACCCGGGCTTGGAATTGGAACTCGGTGACCACGTTGATGCAGATGAGCAGGATCGCGGCGAAGGCCACGATCACGACGACCATGGTGAGGGCGACGGCCACCGCCCGGGGAACCTTCTTCTTGAGCAGGGCTTTGGTGATCGGGAGGCACAGCTGCGACAGGAAGAACGCCACCGCCACCGGGATGAGGAAGGCCTCCGCCCAACGCAACGCGCCGATGATGACGATGGCACAGGCCGTCGCCAGGAGGAACCAAAGGCTCCGTTGGGTCTCTTTCGTCGCTGCTACTGCCATGGGTCGGGTAACGTCCGGGTGGAGACGGTCGCGAACAACCAGAAATTCAGATGGATAGCACTCCCAAATATCGGGAAGTCCGATCGTGGCGCCGCCAAATGCGTCGCTCCCAGCGATTGAATGTCACACCTGCGACCCATGAATGCCAATGGGGCGTGAATACCATGGTGGCTATATATGCCGATGTCGTGACAGGTCATCGGCCTGACGGCACAACAATCGATTTTGGAGCTCTAGGCGAGCAAGCAGCCTCCGACATTCCAGCCTCCTAGGAGCAGTAAGGCGGGGATCGCTCCGACCATCACGAGGAAAATCAGGAGGGCGATGGAGGCCCGGAATGACGTTTCGCGGGGGGTGACGATGATCGCTCGAATCCCGATGGAGGTGGCGATGACCGGCACGCAACAGGGTAGTATCACCATCGTCAGCTGAACCGGGCGGGGGGCGTTCGAGAACTGCGGCCACTGGGAATAGATGACCACCACGCCCGTCCACCCCGGCACGAGCACGCCGATCAGCGATGGGGTCAGAGCCAGCCCCGAGATTCTTCTCCGCCGGTCTAACTTTGATCAGGGCTGGACGCGGTTGCCGGCGGCCTCGCACCGCGCCACCGGTGCGAACGATCGACGATGGATGGCGCACGGGCCGAGCCGTTGCAACGCCGCCAGATGGGCGGCGGTCCCGTAGCCTTTGTGCTTTTCGAATCCGTAGCCGGGATGCGTCTCCGCGTAGCCGACCATCAAGCGATCCCGGTGCACTTTCGCCAGCACGCTGGCGGCGGCGATAGACAGGCTGAGCGCATCGCCTTTGACCAGTGCGTGCTGCGGCCACGGGAAGTCCTTGACCGGCCGCCCGTCGATCAGCGAAACACAGGGTATCGTCGCCAGTGCCTCGACCGCCCGGCACATGGCGAGATCATTGGCGCGGAGGATGTTGAGCCGGTCGATTTCCCCGACATCGGCCACCCCGATCCCCCAGATAATCTGGGGGTGAGCACAGATCTCCTCGAAGAGCGTGTCGCGGATCGCCGGGGTCAACTTTTTGGAATCGGTGAGTACCGGGTGCCGGAAGCGCGGCGGGAGGACCACCGCCGCAGCCACCACGGGGCCAGCCAGCGGGCCGCGGCCCGCCTCGTCGATCCCGGCGATGACGCGATGCCCCTCCTTCCGGAGCCGGTTTTCGTACCGGAGCGAGCACTTGATCGTTTTCACCACGAAAAAGGGGCCGCCATCGGCGACCCCTTCAAGGAAAAACCTGGTAACGCCCCTCTAGTCCCGCGTCTTGACCGTGGTCGCCTGCTTGCCGAGGCGGCTGCGGAGGTAGTGGAGCTTGGCGCGGCGAACCTTACCCCGCTTGGTCACCTCGACCTTGGCGACCTTCGGCGAGTGGAGGGGAAAAACACGCTCGACACCTTCGCCGTAGGAAATTTTCCGGACGACGAATGCCTGGCTGACCCCGGCACCCTGCTTGGCGATCACGATCCCGCCGAAAATCTGCACGCGCTCTTTGCTGCCCTCGACCACGAGGGTGTGTACCTTCACTTGGTCGCCCACCGCGAAGTCGGAAAACGACTTGCCCTTGGCATCCATCTGCTCCTTGCCGATCTTGTCGAGAATGTTCATGTGTCGAAAAACGTTGAAATTGCCCCCGTCGGCAGCTCGCCAAAATTTGGGGGCGGAATAAATACGGTCGATTGTTCCGAACGCAACTCCGATTTTTCGGTGATTTTCCCGTTCGAAATCGGCGGGGAGCC
>CAZKYJ010000715.1:0-3375 GCA_964556355.1 uncultured Verrucomicrobiales bacterium
CGCTCTACGTGTTCGAGAAACTCTGCGGGATCCCGCCGGAGAGGCACGAGCGCGGGGACGCCGGATTCCGCGAAGAGAAGATGCGCACCTACTTCGCGTTTGGCGGGGCGCGCTTCGACCAGTGGAAGGCGGATCCCTTCGTCGCGCTCGTCATGTACATCCAGCTCCAGCAGGAGTTCGGCTGGGAGGCCTACACCAAGGTGTTCGCCGAATACGAGGCGCTGCCGGATTCCGCGCGGCCGAAGTCGGACGACGCCAAGCGCGACCAGTGGATGGTGCGGCTTTCCAAGGCGGTCGGTCGCGACCTCGGACCGTTTTTCCAGGCGTGGGGCATCCCGGTATCGGAATCTGCCCTGGCCGAGATCGCCGACCTCGAGGACTGGATGCCGGCCGAGCTGGGGCGGTTCGTCCGGGGCTAGCTCCCCGTGCGGACTCCCCGCGTGACAGCGACGGAAAACGGGGTCACCGTCGCTCCCATGAAACCCTTGCTATCATTCTCCGCCCTCGTCGTTGCCCTCGGTCTCATCGCGCCGCCCATCCATGCCCGCGAGGTCTACGACCTCAAGGTTTACCAGCTGAAGTCCGAGGAGAAAGCAGCACTCTTCGACCGGGTGATGGAGGACGTCGGCCTCGAGCTCGCCGCGCAGTCGGGCGCGACGACCGTCGGTGTTTTCGGCGAGAAGCCGGGGGCGGAGGACGCCAACAGCGCCACCCGCTACGTGCTGACCGTTTACCCCTCGCCCGAGGCCTATGGCAAGGCGCTCGCCCGCGAGGACTACGATCTCGATGTCAGCGCCCACCTGCCCTACCTCTTCGCCGACAAGGACGGCGCCGCTTTCGAGCGGATCTCCAGCTCGCTCTACCTCAGTTTTGACGGCTTCCCGTCCCTCGTGGATCCCGAGGGCGACGGTGGTGCCGAGCGCTATTTCGAACTCCGCACCTACGAGAGCCCGAGCGAGGGCAAGGGGCTGCTCAAGGTCGAAATGTTCAACAAGGCCGAACTCGCCATCTTTGAGAAGGTCGGTCTGGAGAGCGTTTTCTACGGCCACGCGGTTGCGGCCCCAAACCTGCCGCAGCTGACCTACATGCTTGTCTACAAAGACGAGGCCGCGCAGAAGGCGGCCTGGGACGCCTTCCGAACCTCGCCGGACTGGGAGCAACTCAAGGGGGAGGAGCGCTACGCCGGAACGGTATCGAAGATCCAGAGCACGCTGCTCGTCGCGCTCCCATATTCGGGAATTCGTTGACATCTCGCCGGGCGGGTGCGCTCGTAGGTACGGTCATGGAAACGAATCCGAAGGGACGAATCGAGGTCGGCGGCCAGGGAATCGGCGCCCCCACCAAGACGATGATCGAGGAGCGTGCCCACGCCCTCGCCGAGCAGGACGGGAGGGATCGCGTCCGCCAGTCCGACCGCGACCAGGCCGTCGCCGAGCTGCGTGGCGAGCGCAACGAGCGCGCCCCGGAGGTTCCGCCCGGCGATGAGCATCTGGTCGCGTGGGACCAGTCGCCCGACGAGTCCGGCCACGCCGCCCCGAAGGTCGAGCCTGAGGATGAGGCCAACATGGACGAAGAGCTGGTCGAGGAAGGCCTCGACGAGGCGGACCAGGAGAAGCGCCACGCGGCAGCGGAGGAGGAGGAGTAGAACGCTCGGCGAAGCGCCGGCCAGCTCCACCGCCGGCCGTGACCGTCCCCGCCCCCAGCGTGGCTGGCGGCAGCGGGATCCGGTTGTCCCGACGGCGGAATCCGTCTACTTCGGAATTTCGTTCAGCGTGTAGTAGGCGGCCGGGTGGAGCAGGGGAAGGTCGCCTTCCTTGCTGCGGAGTCCGTTCATGTGCAGCTCGTGCACGTGACCTTGGACGAGGCCGTCGAGCGTGAGGTGGACGCTCATCCCGTCATCACTCACCTTGAGACCCCGGATCTGCGGGGTCGACTGATCGACTTCCGGACTGCCGTATTTCGACTGGTAGATGTAGGTGTAGGTGCCGATCTCGTAGGACTTGGGATCGGCGGCGGTCCCGGCATCGACGGGCTGAGTGAACACGAGTTCGAAGCCGTCCGGAGCCGCTTTCATCTCTTTGACCTCGAACGGCGTCTCGCCCGTCCAGCGCACGCGCTCCAGGGCGAAGACCTTCCCTCCGCGCGCGCCCCAGCCCCGGTTGGTGCCTCCGGTGAAAAGCGTCCCGTCCGGGGCGAATCGCACGGTGATATTCCCCGAGCCAAATCCCTGGCGGAACTTGAAGCACGCTCCCTGCATGACGCCGTTGACCTCTTCGAGGAAGACCCGCTGGACTTCCGAGTAGGTTTGCTCGCCGACGAAGAGCTGGTTTGCGAACGGCCCGAATTTGCCGCCCGTCTCGTCGCACTCGATCCCGGCGGGTGACTGCCCCATCTTCCCGTGGGGAAGGATGACGGCCGGCGGCACGAGCTCGGGGATGCGCCGGCGCTGCTCCTCCAGACGGCCGCCGTCCTCGGGATCGGCGGGACGCTCGCCGAGCGGGTTGCCGGGGAGGTCGTAGAATTTGTTCCCTTGGGGGACGCCGACGAACTTGCCCGGGGCGAGATGCTTCAGGGACGACGAGCCGTTCCAGATCCCCTGGTTGTCGGTGTAGTAGTGGCGCCCCTGGGCGTCGGTGCCGATGCCACCTGGCGAGCGGATCCCGGAGACCGTGGGGATCATTTCGCCCTCGGGGGTCACCCGGAGGCACCAGCCCCGGTAGTCGGAATCCGCGTTGAACGACCCGGTCAGGCACAGGACGACCCAGATGTTGCCCTCGGGGTCGTGGCGCGAGCCGAACGTGTACTCGTGGTAGTTCCCGTTGACCCCCCAGTCGGAGTTGATCGACTCGATGACGTCCGCGCGGCCGTCGCCGTCGGTGTCTTCCAGGCGGGTCACTTCCGGGCGCTGGGTCGCGTAGAGCGAGCCGTCTTTCCAGGCGAGGCCGAGAGGTTCGTGTAAGCCTTGGGCGAAAAGCGTCCAGGTGGCGTTGCTCGGGTCGTCCTCGTAGGCGCCCTCGATGACGAAGATGTCCCCGCGGCGGGTGGCCACGGCGATCTTCTTGTCCGGGAGGATTTCGATGCCTGAAATCTCGGGCACCTCGCCTTCCGGGGCAGGGATCTGAGCGACCCGGTAGTAGTCCGATTCTTCGGGCGCCGCCGTGGCGGCGAAAAACGGGACGAGAGCAAAGATGGAGAGGGGGAGGAGGCGGGGCATGGCTAGAGGGCGGTGAAGGTGGTTTCGATGACGGCGTTCTGGCCCGTGATTTCGACGAGGAGCTCTTGGGCGCCCGCCGATTCGCGGACGGTCGGTTTCGCCGCCTGGGACACCTGGACGGTGATAGCGAGACTCCCATCGACGGTGAAGGTGTCGCCGTC
>CAZKYJ010000716.1:0-550 GCA_964556355.1 uncultured Verrucomicrobiales bacterium
TTTCCCAGTGCCCGATTTGGCCACACCGCCGTGTGGAGCGGTAGCGAGATGCTAGTCTGGGGAGGCTTTGGGGGAGACTCCTTCGAATTCTTGAACGATGGTGGACGATACGACCCCGATGGCTCCGGATGGCGCCCCATGGTTCCGGCCCCCATCGCCGGGCGCGACGCCCACACCGCGGTGTGGACCGGGCGCGAGATGATCGTCTGGGGTGGGGGAGGGTTTTCAGATCTCTACCCCAGCGACGGGGCACGCTTCGACCCGTCCAAAAATTCCTGGATTCCGGTCACGCGGTCGGCCGCGCCCCAGCGTAGAGCCTTGCATGCGGCCGTTTGGACGGGCTCGGAGATGATCGTTTGGGGGGGGGCTCCGATCGGGGGCGTGGGCGGGCTCCCGAACGACACCTTTCGTTACGTGCCCGAGCAGGTGCACTACCTCTACCAGCGGCCATGAGAAGCTACCGGGGTTCTCACGCGCGCCTCCTGGCGCCCCCTGTCGCTTCCCTGTCGCTGCTCCAATTCTGCGCGGGTGGGAGTGCGATGGAGATCGC
>CAZKYJ010000716.1:560-3375 GCA_964556355.1 uncultured Verrucomicrobiales bacterium
ACTTTTCCGACCTTGATCGCAAGCTCCAGCGGGCCTTGCGTGGGCAACTCTGGAGCCCCGGTGACGATTCCGCGGTCATCGGGTTGCCCGGCACTTTCCTCGTCGTGAGGGCGCTGGAGGCCACCGCATCAACGGTGTCGGCGTGCCGGGTCGCGATTCCCAAGCAGGGCTCTCGAGCGTGGCTGCCTGCCCGGTCGAACTAGGATATGAAGTCAGGTCTCATCCCCGCAATCGTCCTCGCCGCCGGAGCAACGGCGGGCGCGGACCTGCGCTCCAGCGCCGACTACGGCGTCACCACCGAGACGCTCGACAGCGGTGGGACGCGGGCGGAGAGCGCGGACTACATCAACTCGGGAAGCGTCGGCGGCGGAGCCGGTACCTCCACCGCCCCGGTCCCGGTCACCACCGCACGGCACGGCTACCTCGGACAGATCTACGAGTTCGCCAGCCTCGTCGTCAGCGCCGCTCCCGCCAGCGTCGATGAGGGCGGCTCGCGGCAACTTGCGGCGACCGCCGTCCTCGACGATCTCACCCTGCTGCCCCTCGCCGCCACCGAGGTTGCCTGGTCGGTTCTCTTCGGGCCGCTCACCGGGGTCGATGACGGCGGGATGGTTACCGCCGGTGTGGTCGCGGCGGACACCGGGGCGGGCGTGCGGGGGATCTACCGGGAGGGCAGCGCCCAGCAAAACCTCACCGTCCGCGACACCGTGGCCGACAACTACAACGAGTATGCAGGGGACGGGGTCGCGGACGACTGGCAGGTGATCCATTTCGGAGAGCCGCCGAACGTCGAGGCCGGTCCCGACGAGAACCCGGATGCCGACCCTCACGGAAACCTCTTCGAATCCCTGACCGGATCTGATCCGAATGACGGGACCGACTTCCTGCGATTCTTCGTCCGCGAACGCGGCGGGATCACCGCTACCCTACGCCTCTCCCGGGTTGTTCCCGGGACGATCTATACCGTGCGACGGTCCACCGACCTGGGCGAGACCGTTCGGTTTGCCGCCGTTCCCGGGTTGTCTTTCACCGTGTCGTCGGAGCGAGCCGATTTCGACCTCGTTGACGGTGGCACGCCCGATCCCGATCAGTTCTACCTCCTCGAGGTGACGCGGGAGTAGCTCGGTGTACCCATCCCTTCCGAGAACACGCTGCGCCCACCCCGTCGCTCGACTACCGGGCTCCCGACCACCACCACCGAAACCACCTGAGTTCACGAATAAGATTAGCCAGACTAACGGGGTAGATTATCCGGCCCGTCGGGCACAACCTGCCCGTACGAAGAAATCCATGAACCGATTCCTACCCCCAACGCTCTGCGCCGCCGTGTCTCTCCTGCTGCTGTGCTCCTGTAGTCGACCGGTTCCAGACGGAGCCTACCGGGTCGAAATCCTCGAGGCAATCAGTCAACGCACCCTGGTATCGCGAAAGTATGGGATCGAGGCAGCATCGCCGAGGAAGTTCATGCTGGCGGAGACGAGCGGGACCAATTCAGTTTCCATCGCGCCCAATTCCGTGAGCGGCGAAAGGACGGCAAAGGCCGAGGCTAGAGTGACGCTCGAGCTGCAGGAGCCTGGAGAACAGGCCCGCGCAACCGTGACGATGGAAGTCAAGACGGATTCGGCCACCGCTCGAGCCGAGGAGACATTGGCCGTTCCCGGAGCAACCGACCTCTCAGCTCTGCTGACGGAACACCCACCCACCGAGGATCTCACCTCGGCGACAACGCTGCTTAGGTTATTGTCTGGAGAGAAGTTCATCCAGATCGTCATCCGATAGAACCCCAGTACCACCTTGGAAGCACGACGGCGGGCAGTCGGAAGCCGGCCTCGATTGGGTTCTCGTACCTCCAGATCCACTCGTCGGTGGTCTCGTGGTTCAGGGAGTCAGAACCCTCCAGCCCGAGCCTCCCGACGGCCTGCTCTGGGCTGAGGTCGAGCCCGCGGCGCCTTGCGATCTCCTCGCTTTCGACTACCCTCCCCTCGTGGCAGCGAAGGTATCCCGTTCGCCGGTGGTCAGAAGGACGTAGCTCAATGGGGCACATGTCACTTTTTGCCCTTGAATCCAACTCCGTTAGAAGATGAGAGCGCTCGTGCCAACCGTCTGTACTGCAATCGTACTGCTGGTGGGGTGTGGAGGGGTTTCGGAGGATCTCGCTTCGCCAGAGGACGTCCCCGCTGGGTTGGAAACCCTCGGGCTCAGCGAAGGTCAGGCCGCGGACCTCAATGAATGGCTTGCGGAACACCAACCCTCCCCAGATCCCGCCGAGATGGTGCAGTTCCTCAAATCACTATTGAGGAGCGATCAGCAAGGCGCACTTGATGCGCTTCTCGAATCAGCCAATCCTGCAGATCCCAACACCCCATAAGGAGGCCGCGGCAACACTGCTGTTCGCTGGCCATGATGAGAGGTCATCGAGCGAGGCTGTCGGATCGTTGACTCGTAGGGCTCAGGAGGGCGGAGCTCGGGAGGGCGCTCCCGGCCGTGTGTCGGGTGTTTCTCAGGTTGCGTGGCCGCGGGCGATTCTTCCCGAAGGTTGTTCGGGTGGGGCGACCGCAAACTGCCGTCACCGCGGTCCGATCACCGTTGGTTTATTGCGGAACCCCGGGGCGTACCAGGTTGGCCGCGCGCAGCCGCCCATCGCTGATCTGCTGTGCCCCGAGCAATGCGCCGTCACGATCGTAGGGGGGCGCGGCGAGGTTTTCGCGCTGAACGGCCATGGCGTGCGCACCCGCCACCTCTCCCCGGAGCCGAAAGAATTCGCGGTAGGGTTCCCAACGGGTTCGTTATGGCCAATCCCCCCGTAGGCGTCATG
>CAZKYJ010000717.1:0-3375 GCA_964556355.1 uncultured Verrucomicrobiales bacterium
GCAGCATGCGCTGCAGGCCCTTGGTCTTCGTCTCTTTCTCGTTCCAGGCGCGGGCGTAGAGATGGAGATGCGGCGTCTTCTCGTCATACTCCCAGACCGCGAAGAGCCAGTTTTCCTTGGCGATCTTCTTTTCGGCCCAGGCAGTCCCGAGTCTCTCGAACTCAGCGCAAACCTTCGGATCCCTGAAGTCCGCTCCGGCGAATTCTTCGAACCCTTCCTGGCGGAAGAACTGTTCATCTGCGCTCAGCAGGATCGACCGAACGACGCCCAGCTCACTCGACTGCTTCCAAGGATCCTTGCCCCCTTCAATGCGTCGCCGCGCGGCCTCCTTTCTGCGACCGCGCCGGTTCAATGCTGCGACCTCGTTTCTCATGTTGAGGTGTTTGTATGCCTTGACCTCCGCCAGGAACTCCTCACCCCACGTATCTCTGTTGCCGTGGATAACCTTATTCATGCGGAACCGTTTCGGGTCACAATGCTCGAGGTCCCCTTTGTTGCGCTTGTGATGCTCCTGCATCGCCAGGATCTGCTGCGGGTTATATCCCTCCATGTGATAGACGACGGCGTATGCGGTCATGCCTGCTCTCCTCCTGTTCGGGAGGAGATGTCGCCCGGGTAGAGCCTTCGCTCCCCAGGAGTGCGCCCGGGGTGAGATCTCACTAAACAACCCTGCAAATCTGGCTTGCGGCCAGACCGCCTGCGGGTTTTTCAGGGTTGCTCGTTCGGGCCTTCAGCCGGACCCCTCCGGGGAGGCCGGGGCGTCGTTCCGCACTCCCCTGGACCCCTTGCTCCCGGAGAATGGTAGCTATCGCGCCGCCCCTCTCCAGACCTCTCCCCCACTCGTCTCCGACTGCCGCTCCGCGGGGCCAGGACGAAGGCGCCGCCGCCCTCTCCTGGACCTCTCCCCGCCAGAGGATGAGCGCACGCGCTGCCCCTCCCCTGGACCCCTCCCAGGCGCGCCTGCGGCGGGCCTTCCCTTTCATGTGCAAGAAGCTTCCGAGCCAGGCCGAACGGAGCATCTACTCCAATACACACCGCAAAACAGGAGACATCCAATGCAATACAAACTGATCGCTTCCGCCGAGAACTCCGTCATGTTGACCGTCACCGACGGTGACAAAGAATGGGCGATGAGCGTGTCGAGGAGTGACGATGGCCTGTCGATCCATCTCGCCGGGAACGGCGTCAGCGACGAGGAACCGGCCTGGCTCCTCAACGAGCTGGCACTCCTCATGCCACCGCAGTTCGTCGACGGAGACGAGCACGAAACTGCTCTGTCCGAGGCTCTGCGAGCGAAACCGCCTGGGCCATTTGGAGGGGCCCCGGCGGTTTCCCTACCTGCTTAGGGCCGGCAATCAAAACGACAGGAAATGAGGAATGAGGAAAGGAACAGAGCTCGCGGTCGTCGACCAGAACCCGATCGGTTTCACGCGTGACCACCAGAAGCCCACCGTTGCCGCAGAAGAGTTTGACGGCGAGGTGCCGTTCTAAAGAACACTGAGGCGGCTGTGTGGCGCTGATCCCGCAGCGTGAAATTCCCGTCAGTCTGCCGCCGCCCATTCCTGCTTGGGTTGTGAGACGCAGGGGAACGGGACAGAGGCATCGCCAGATGCGACTGCCGGGCCTCACTAATTGTGGGGTGGCGCTGATACGCTTTTAACCAGATGTTGTCAATCCGTTCTTGATAGTTGACTCGGACTTTGGTCTAAGTCGGAAAAAATCCCCGCAGGAGGACGGCATGTCGGGAGAGCAGCCTGTCAAGCTCAAAACACGGAAATCGGTGGAGCTCTTCGCGGGTGCGGGCGGCCTTGGCATCGGCTTGGCCGACGCAGGGTTCATTCCCCAGATGGTCGTGGAATACGATCGGTGGTGCTGCGACACCCTGCGCGACAACCACCGGATCCTCGACAAAGACGAGAGCGACCAGGATGAGCAGCGTCCCTGGCGTGTCGTTGAAGGAGATGTCCGGAAGGTCGGCTTCAAGGAGTTCGAGGGCAAGATCGACTTGATCTCCGGCGGTCCGCCTTGCCAGCCATTCTCCCTCGGGGGGCGGCATCGTGCATACGACGAAGCGCGGGACATGTTCCCGCAAGCGGTGCGCGCGGTCCGCGAGGCCCGGCCTCGTGCTTTCATTTTTGAGAATGTGAAGGGCCTGACCCGCGCGTCGTTCCTCCCGTATTTCGAATATGTGAAGCTGCAGATGGAGCACCCCGAGATGATCGCTCGGGACGGCGAGGCTTGGGAAGATCATCTCAAGCGCCTCGAGCAACACCATACGTCCACGAAGCGGCCGGATCTGCACTACCAGGTGGTGACGAAGCTCCTGAACTCCGCGAACTACGGCGTGCCCCAGAGAAGGGAACGTGTCTTGTTCGTGGGCTTCCGCGACGACGTCGACGCCCGCTGGTCGTTCGACCAGGGCGAGTATTCCCAGGAGGCCTTGGTTTGGGAGCAGATGTTCGGAGACTACTGGGAACGCCATGGCGTCGCGAAGAAGTGGCGGACGCTCGAAGGCCGTGCGCTGCAGATGTCGAAGCGGCTATCGAAAGAGGAGAAGCCCGCAGGCTTGCCCTGGCGGACTACGCGCGACGCGATCGGAAACCTTCCGGATCCGGAGAAGACGCATCGCTCGAACTCGGTCGCTGATCACCGCTTCCAGCCCAATGCCAGGACATACCCAGGTCATACCGGCAGTTACCTCGACGAGCCCAGCAAGACACTCAAGGCCGGCGTGCATGGCGTGCCCGGCGGTGAGAACATGCTGCGCCGGGCCGATGGCTCTGTGCGATATTTCACCGTTCGAGAAGGTGCCCGAATCCAGACGTTCCCGGACGGATACAAATTTCACGGCGCCTGGTCCGAGTGCATGCGCCAGCTGGGGAACGCCGTTCCGGCGGAGCTCGCGCGCGTGGTGGGTGAGAGCGTCGCTCAACGCCTGGACGAATCCGAGGCGGCGTAATGGCGCCCGGTTACGTTGAACTGGAATTCGATCTGGCAGGCGCATTGCTGCGTGAGGTGACGCAGCTCTTCGCGAAGATGAAACCCGCCGACCTGACGACCACCAATCTACTGGACGTAGCAGAGGCCGCAGGGGTCTATGCGCTCTATTCCAAGGCCAGTGGTGATCTCCTCTACATCGGAAAGGCTGAAGGATCAAAGGGCCTCCTCAACCGGCTGACGCGACACATGAGGAAGATCAACGGCCGTAAATACATCACGCCGAGTGACGTCCAGTTCAAGGCAATAAGATTGTTCGTGTTTGCGGCGATGGATCTCGAGACATCGTTGATCAACTTCTACGGCGGGACGAAGAAGGTCCCTTGGAACCATTCCGGCTTCGGTTCGAACGATCCTGGCAAGGAGCGCGACACCACG
>CAZKYJ010000718.1:0-3372 GCA_964556355.1 uncultured Verrucomicrobiales bacterium
GGGGACGGCTCGACGAGGCGCGGTCTCTTTCTCGCGGGCGGCGGCGGCGATGTGCGCAATGTCGTCTTCGAGGGCGATGCGGCTGCCGGGTTCAACAACACCGTCTTCACGACCGCACGGGGAGCCCTGCTGGCGGATGGCGGGGAAGTCTTGTTCTCTGCGACGCTCGCTGGATCCGCCGTGACCACGGCCATGGACGAGTCCCTATGGAGGGAGGATGACGGGGTGTTTGAAGTCCTCCTACAGGAAGGGGTAGATGCGCCCGGGCTTCCGGGGATGTTGGTCAATGCCACGGGGCTCAACCTGCTGATCCTCGCTTTGGAGGGCGACCAGGTCGTGGTGTTCGGCGGAGCCGCCCAGCTGGGGGGGACGGTTCGTCGGACGCTGTGGCTAGGCGACACTTCCGGCGACGCGCTAGCGCCCATCATTCAGGCGTCCGCCTTTCCGGTGCTGACGGATCCCAGCTATCTCACCGATACCAACCAGGGTTCCATCGCGTTCACGAGGATCGATACCAACGCCGTCATCCTCGATGAAACCGGGAGCGTCACCCTGGTGGCGGACGGCCAGCGCCAGAATGGGACGGGCGTCGCGGGGCTTTGGAGGCTGGAGGCGGGCGGGGGGCCATGGCAGCTGTTGGTCGGGGCGAACCCGGCTATGGCCAATCTCCGGCTGCTCGCCGCCAACAACGCGGGCGGCGTCGCCTTCCTCGCTGAGGACGCTGGGATCGATCGGGTTTGGACGCGCGGGGTGCAGGGAGCGCTGTCCAGCCCGCTGGCGGTCGGCGACCTTGTCGAAGGGCGTCCGGTCACCGGGTTCGCCGACCACGCGACCTATTCGGGTACCGCCAGCGAGGCGACCAAAACGCTTGGAGCGCCCGCCAAGTTCACCCAGCTCAACGACCGGGGCGACCTTGTCTTCGTGGCGCGGTTCGCCGATACCGCCGACGACGACGATAACCGTTCGGATGAGGCCGTCATGTTTGCCGCTTTCGTCCCACCACCGACCGAACGCTTTCTCTGGAACGGGGAGGGCTCCGACGGGGACTGGCACACGGTGGAGAACTGGGAGGACTTCGACTCGGGCGCCCCGGCCACCCGTTCGCCGGGGGATGCGGCGGGTAGCGAAGAGGCCACCATCTCATTTGCCGGCGTTCTGATCGACGACCGCGCCGTCCGGCTCCGCAAGCTATCGGCCCGGGGCGCCCTGACCATCCAGCAGCCGCTGTCCCTGATGGCGGACAGCCTCATTGCCAACATGGAACTGGACGCGGCGCTGGAGGTCGGAGCCGCCCTGGAACTCGCGGGCACGGCGCGTTGGCGGAGCGGATCCATCGCCGGGTTGGCGGACGGGGCCACCCTTCTGCTGGGAGGGACGCTCGAGCTGGTGGGCGCGTCCGGTGGGGGCTCCACCGACAAGGTGATCGGGACCGGGCTGACCGTCACCGGGTTAGTCGATCACGCGGATGGCGTCACGCTCGATATTAGCACGGGGGCACTGACCATCGAGCAAGGGGGACGCTACACTCTCGGAGGGGGAGGCGCTGCCATCTCGAGCGACCTGCGGCTGACGGGGGGCATCGACAACTCCGGACAGTTCGTTGCGGAAGGCGACACCGCCTCGCTCGGCAGCGATTTCCGCCTCCGGGGCGGAGAGGTTTCCGCGGCGGGAGGCCTGCTCCGAATGGAAGGTGTGCTCGAGATGGAAGGCGGGGATGTGGCAATCAACGCCGGTGCGACCGTCGAGGTCGCAGCGGGTGGAGCGCAACCACCGGATGACCATGGGCTGATCGTCCGGAGCAACGGGGCAATCCGCGGCGGGGGTGAGCTGTTCGTCAGGGGGGGATTCCTCGACGTGCAAACAGGTCAGACGCTGATCATGGAAATCGCCTCCGCGACCGGACGGGCCGTGTTGGAAGACGGGGTCGCCCTCGAGGGCGCAGGCATCCTGCTCAACCGCGGGGATCTGGAAGTCAACGAGGCCACTAGCGAGTTAGAAATTGTTAGCGAGGGTACGCTCACGGTCGCTGGCGCCGACAATGTCGCCAACTTGCGATCGATCGACGGCCCGCTGGTGAACCGCGGCACCTTGAGAGTGAACGCGCGGCTCGAACTCGACGCGACGGCGGGCGCGGGAACGGCCCCGACGGTCGCCCTCCGTACCGAGGGGGAACTCGAACTCGGCGGAGGTGGGACGATCACCGCGCAGCAAGACCACCTGATCTTGCAGGCCACCGCGGGAAGCCGGATCATGAAGCTCGGACCGGGGGATGCCGTCATCGGCAGCTTCTTCGATGGTGCCGGATTGGTGAGGGCGGAAGAAGGGGGGCTGACACTGACGGCGGGTGGGATCCTCCGTGGGGGGGCGCTCCCGGCCCGCTTGCCCTACCGATTGGTGGCGTTCGAAGGTGCCCGGCTGGTGCTCAACAACACCACCGGAGCCACCGGCGAAGTCTTTCGGATCGAGGGGGCGCTCACTCTTGGAGGGGACGGCGAGATCGCATTCGCCGGCGACGCCTTCTCGCTGCCATCGGGCGGGACGATCGTCAATCATGCCGCCGTACTGGAAATCGGGAGTGCGATCGGCAACGTCCACCTTGCCGGTGACGTCGAGAACCAGCGGGGCGAGATGACCTTCACGGCGACGGCGCCAGATCCGATCCTCATCCTCGATGGGCGCCTGCTGAATGGGCGCGACGGCAGGGTCGTTTTCGATAGCGGCTTCTCCGTGCGCCGCGACCCGGCAGCGCAGACGAGTGCGTTCGTCAATCTGGGCGAGTTCGCATTCAGGGGCGGGAATGCGACGATTTCCAACGCCTCGATCGGCACCTTTACGCCATTCTACAATCGCGGAACGATCTCATTCGCCGGCGGCGGTGCCGGGAACGGTCATGCCTACGGGGTCGATATGGAGTTCAGCATGTTCGGACCCGGCGGTCCTGACCGTTCATCCGGTGGAACCGCCCGCTTCATGGACTCCGCGACCACTACATTTTCGCGGGTCAGTGAGACGACCCTGAGCACCTACGAAACCAGCCTCGTCCCGGGCTTGGCCGGAAACTTGGAGGCCGGGAACTGGGACGTCGGGGTGGGTTCCGAGGTGAGGTTTCGTTCCGCTCCCGGTGGGGCGGGGCAGGACGTGACCCTTATGGCGATCGAATATCCCGCCACGGTGACTCTCCGTGGGGATATGTCAGGATCAGCCGACGGAGATATTGCCGGGATTCGCCGCGCACCGGCCATCTTTTTGAATCGGGGGCGCCTCGCCCTGATCGGGGCGAACCTCCAGCCGCAGCATGATTTCGTGAATAGCGGGGACAGCCCGCGCCAGCCGCGGCCGGTATTCGTGCCCTATCCCCTGGAACTTGAGCAT
>CAZKYJ010000719.1:0-3371 GCA_964556355.1 uncultured Verrucomicrobiales bacterium
ATCGATACCCCGCAACAGAACCCACGGCATCTGAGCGAGGCTGGCATCCGATTTTGCATCGCCAACGGGGGCGGGACGTTCGGCGCAGCCCACGAGCGCAACCTGCCCTACCAGGCCGCCCGTTCCGCGCTTTCGCGGGACGAGGCGATCAAAGCCATCACCCTCTATCCGGCGCAGATTTTAGGCGTGGACGACCGCTTGGGGTCGCTCGAAGTCGGGAAAGATGCGACGCTCATCGTCACCGACGGGAACCCCCTCGATATCCGGACGAAGGTCGAAAGAGCCTTCGTCGGCGGCCGCGAAATCGATCTCTCCAACAAGCAGACGCGGCTCTACGAGAAATACCGGCAAAAATACGGGAAGTAAGGGCCACCGTATCCTTCCGGAAAATGTTGTCATCGAGCTCGTTTCGCTCGTCGTGCTGGAGCAGAAAACGGCCCAGCGATTTCGGAAAGGCCACTGCCCTCCCCATCCCCCTCCCACCACGTCCCGTTTGGAGAGGTGGCTATGATCCTCGCCTCGAAAGCGTGACCCGCCGGGCGAAACGCGAACTTCCCCCAAAGCAGTGGATACTGGGAGCCTGCCGGGAATAACAGAGAACCAGAAATGCGATCGACAACACCACCAAACGACGAGGCGTTTATGCGGGAGGCCGTGGAGCTCTGCTTGGGCAGCGATCTACCGCACGAGCAGATCGCCAGCGACCAGGCATCTCGGATGGCTCGCGGCGCAAGCGGCGCGACGAGATCTCCGGGTGGAGCGAGGGTCAGGGAGCAGCCGAAGTAGACGATCTGGCCGGAGCGATGCCGTTTGTACTCGTCACCGAGGTTCGACGCTCTGAACAGGCGGGAAGAGCACGCCTTCACCATCGGTCTAAGCCCCCTAGCCCGATCAAGCCGCTCTCCCTTCCATCTCGTGCCCCATCTCGTGCCAAATTCGCTGCATATCAGGCGTATCCAGCCGCATTTCCTTGCATCACGCACTCCCGCCCCCGAAAGAAGAAGACCCCGTAACTCGTTGAGCTACGGGGTCTTAAAGTGGTTGCGGGGACTGGATTTGAACCAGCGACCTCCAGGTTATGAGCCTGACGAGCTACCTGACTGCTCTACCCCGCGATTTGGTGGGCGGGAATATGCGGGCGGTCGCCGCGATGTGCAAAGTTAATTTGGGAAAAATCTCGTTCAGCCGAGGATTTTCAGGAATGACACCTCGAGGGCGACCTGCTCCTGCACGTTGGTCTCCATCTGGCGCCGGAGAAAGTCGACCCCGTCGGCGCGCCGGAGGAGTTCCGGCTCATCGAGCGAATCCGCGAGGGCGGCGGTGGCGGCGGCGTAGCCGGGAAACTGCAGGGCGGCAGTCAGGCCGTGGCGCTGGAGGAGGGCGTCGCCGAACCAGCCGCCGAGGACGCCGAGCAGCGACGCCCGTGCCCCGAGGTACTCGCCTTGCGCCGCGGCTTCCAGGGCCGCTTCGCGCCGTTTGAGATAGTCGCCCTCGATCCGCTGCTTGTAGTGCGCTTTTTCGTCTTTCAGCTCAGACTCCCCAGCTTTGACGAAGGCGTCCTTAATCTCTTTGAGCAAACTCGAAAAGAGCTGGCGGCAGGCGAAAGCACTGCCGAGATTCCACTCCCCACGGTACGAGAGCTCGGCCAGCATCTCCAAGACGGCGCGCTCGGCATCGGTGACCGACCGCGCCTCGCCGGGCGGGCGGCGGAGGACGACCCGGATGCACCGGGAAAGCACGGTGTCGAGGAGGCGCTCCGGCTGCTCGGTGAGAAGAAAAATGAGGCACCGCTCGGGTGGTTCTTCGAGCGTTTTCAGGAACGCGTTGACCGGCTCGTCCCGCATCCGGTCGGCCTCGCAGATGACGGCTACCTTGTACCGAGAGCGGTCCGAACGGAGGTAGAGCGAATGTTCGAGATCGCGGATCTGCTCGACTTTGATGAGCCGGCTCTTCGATGCCGGGCGCACGATGAGGGCGCCGAGATTCTTGGAAGAATCAAGGGTATCGACGTCCCAGCCATTGAGCGACCGCAACGCGCGGGTGACGAACTCCTCCTGGAGTTCTCTCGTGGCTCCGCTGACGAGATAGGCGTGCGCGAGCCGGTCGGCGGCGTGCGCGTTCGTCAGGTGCTCGAGGGCGGCTTCAACTAAAAATGCCATGGCAACGGGTGGTGATTGCTTTCCAGATGGCGTCGGCCAGCACGGCCTCCTCCTGATCCGCATCGAGGACGGCCACGCGGTCAGGTTCGGATTCTGCAACTCGCAGGAACCCCCGCCGGACGCGCTCGTAGAACTCCGCGGACTCCCCTTCCATCCGGTCGGGACGCCCCGCTCTCGCCCGCGCGCGTCGCCGCCCGGCCGCGCTATCCATGTCGAGCAGAACGGTCACGTCCGGGAGCGTTCCACCGACCGCCAGCGCATTGATGACCGATACGGTGTCGCTAGCCAGGTGACGACCGTCGCCCTGATAGACGGTGGTCGAGTCGAGGAAACGGTCGGCGATCACATGGACTCCGGCCTCGAGAGCCGGCATGACGACCTCGCGGACGAGCTGCGCCCGGCTCGCGGCGAAGAGGAGCAGTTCCGCCTCGGGACACAGATTCCGACCCTCGGGCGCGTGCTGCAAGAGCTCGCGGATGATTTCTCCCGATGGGGTGCCTCCCGGCTCACGAACCACGCGGATTTCGTGGCCACCGGCCTCCAAGCGACGGACGAGATGGTCAATCTGCGTCGATTTGCCACAGCCCTCCGAACCCTCGAAGCTGATGAAGCATCCGTTTTTTCGTGCCGATCCCATTGCTGCCCCTCCCATACACGTGGAGGATTGGCCCTGTCGACCCGGAATATCGGTGAGCCATTTATTTCGGACTTTCTGATTATTAACGATTACTGATCTTCAAATAATTATAGTCAGTGTAGTCTTCATGAAGGCTTGGACGGGTGAGCGAAGCGTGGCAGCGATTTCCCCTATCTCGCCTCTTGACGCTGGTGGAGCCACCTATACGCTAGCGGCAAATGAGCCCGCTCTTTACCCGCATCGCCCCGGCGGCGACCGCTGCCGTCGTCGCCCTTTCCCTGCCCGAGGTTCACGCGCAGAACTTCATCTCTCGACTCTTCGACGACGAACTCAAAGAGGCTCCGTCATCGACCGAAATGCAAGCGCAGGAGGCCGCCGCCGCGCAGATGGTTCGCGAAGGACAGGCTGCGGAGTCTGACGGAAGCAGCGGGCGCGCCAAAAAGCTCTATGAAAAGGCGGTCAAAGAGTACCCGCTGACCGATTCGGCCGGGGTGGCGCAGTTTCGCATCGGAGCCCTCCTGGAGGAGGACGGCAAGATCTCCTCGGCCGAGGCCGCGGACACCGACACGGTGGTG
>CAZKYJ010000720.1:0-3361 GCA_964556355.1 uncultured Verrucomicrobiales bacterium
GGGCTCTGCGTCCCTATCGACTTCCGTCTCGTCTTTGATCTCGGCGGCGTCGGGGGCGAATTTCGTGAGGTCTTCGATGACCATGGTGATGTTCCCCTCGAGCTGGCCCTGGCCGGTCGCCGTGTCGAAAACCATGCTGTCCCCGGTGATGGTGAAAGTCTTCCCTTTGATCACCGTGCGCTGGTCGCTGGTGAGCGCTTTCGACTCGAGGTAGTAGGCCCCGGTGAGCAGGACGATATTGAAGCTCGGCTCGCCCTTTTCGTAGAGCTCGATCGTCATGTCGGTGAGATCGAGGAACTCGTCGTTGTTCCGCGTGGCGCGCTTGGCGGTCATCACCGAATTGAGCGCACCGTTCTCGAAAGTCGGATAGATGATATCTTCGTGGGTCTTGCCGAGAGGGATGATCCCCGCGAGCGAACTCGCACCCGAGGCCACCTCCGGCTGATCCGAACCATCGGTGTTCGCCCGGCCGTCCTGGGCGGGCGCAGGGGCTGCCAGCGGTAGGATGGTCGCGGCGATGAGGGCACTAGCTGTGAGCGGCTTCATGGATGGCGAGGAGCTTGCGGAGGAGGTCGGGAATGTCGGCCAGCGGCACCTGGTTCGGTCCGTCGGAGAGCGCCTTCGACGGGTCGGTGTGCGTTTCCATAAACACCCCATCACAGCCCGCCGCAACCGCCGACCTGGCCAGCACGGGCGCGAGGACACCATCTCCACCGGTGGTCTCACCTTGCCCGCCGGGCCGCTGCACCGAGTGGGTGGCATCGAAGATCACCCGGTAGCCCAGCTCGCGCATCCAGTAGAGCGAGCGCATGTCGGCCACCAGGTTGTTGTAGCCGAAGCTCGTGCCGCGCTCGGTGAAGAAAAAGTGCTCGCAGCCGAAATGTTTCAGCTTGGCGCCAATGTTCCGCACGTCCCACGGGGCGAGGAACTGTCCTTTTTTCACGTTCACCGCCCGCCCGGTCTCGGCGCAGGCCCTGATGAGGTCGGTCTGCCGGCAGAGGAAGGCGGGCACCTGGAGGAGGTCGATAAACTTGCCGGCGATGGCCGCCTCGTCGGCCGTGTGCACGTCGGTGGTCACCGGAACGCCGAGTTCCTGCCCGACGGCGTGGAGGATCTCGCAGCCCGCCTCGACCCCCGCCCCGCGGTACGATTTGACCGAGGTGCGGTTGGCCTTGTCGTAGGACGCTTTGAAAACGAACTGGATTCCGACCTCATCGGCCATCCGCTTCAGCGCCCGAGCCATCTCCCAGACGAAGTCCTCCGACTCGAGAACACACGGCCCGAGGATGAAAAACGGCGCGCCGCCACCGGCGGAGACGGTCTCACCGATGCGGACGACGGGGAGTGGTGTGGGAGCAGGCATGGCAGGCGGTTTCTACGGCGGACAGTTCCGCGATGCAAGGCTACGATCGCATCGCTCAACCGCGATCGCACGGGCGAACCACTTTAGCGGGGGGAGGCGGGCCGGACGCGGATAATAGTGGGCTCGGCGCTTCCGAAGTAGCGCGCGGTGGCGGCGCGGACGCGGTCGGGGGTGACGGCGTCCACCTCGGACGGGAGGGTGAGGTACTGGGAATGGCCGAATCCGTAGAGCTCGTCGAGCGTGCAGGTCTGGACGAGCGAACCATTGCTCTGCTGCTCGAGGAGGTGCTTGCCGAGGTACGTCTTCTTCGCCCGTGAGAGTTCGGCATCGGTCAGGCCATCGGCGGCGAGGCTGCGGACCTCCGCGAGGAGTTCCGATTCGGCGAGGGCGAGCTGGTCGTCTGACGTCCCGAGATAGAACACGAAGGCACCGGCGCCGAGTCCGGGCATCTGGGTGGCGGTGACGTAGTAGGCGAGACCGAGCTCCTCCCGGATGCGGATGAAGAGCCGGGACGCCATATCGCTGCACGCCTCGTCGATGAGGTCGATGACCGTGCGGTCCTCGTCGTGGATACCGGCGGTGCGGAAGCCGACCGCGAGGACGGCCTGCTCTTTGGGACGGGTGACGTCGCGGGTCACCGGGACGGCGGTGGGCGGTGGGGCGGGATGCTCGGAGAATGCGCGCTCGCCCACGGGCATCGCCCCGAGGTGCTGCTCGATGAGGTCGCGGGCAGCACTGGTCTCGACATCCCCGAAGACACCGATGACGCCGTTGGCACCCACCGTGCGGCTCTTGTAGAACGTCTCGAGGGCGCCCCGTCCGATCCCCGCGACGGTGGTCTCCGTGCCCTTGCGGGTCATGGCGTAGGGATGCCCGGAAAAGAGCGCGGCACGCATCTCCCGGAAAGCGACCGCGACGAGCTGGTCGTCGTCGGACTTGATGGAGGCGATCTGGGCGGAACGCTCGCGGGCAACCTCCTCCTCGGGAAAGCTCGCATTTACCAACAGATCGCCCAAGATCTCCGCCCCCATCGCAAGGTCGGCCGCCATGAGGCCGACCGATGCGGCGAACGTGTTGTTCCCCGAGCCCGCGGAAACGTGCCCGCCGACGCCCTCGACGGCGTTGGCGACATCGGCCGCCGTGCGCGTGCGGGTGCCTTTGACCAGCGAGGCAGCCGTCAGCTTGGTAATGCCATTGGTCTCCGGCGTCTCGGCCAGCACCCCACCGAGGAAGACGGCGTGCATCGAGACGAGCGGGAGCCGCCGGTCCTCGCGCACGATCAGGGTGAGCCCGTTGGAAAGGCCGATCGCTTCCGGACGCGGCGCCGCACGTCCCACGATGGTCGGAGCGGCCACCCCCGCCCGGCCGCGGGGGTTGAGGGACGTGTAGGTGAGCGCCCCGGGTACCAGGTAGCGCCGGGCGACGGCAACGATCTCATCGACGGTAATGGCCGCCACCACGGCGAGGTAATCCCGGGTGAACTCGAGGTTCCGGGCGAGCAGCCAGTTCGATCCGAGGTCGGACGCCTGGCCGCGGGTGGTGACGAGAGATCCCAGCTGGTCGGCCAGCGCGCTCTTGCGCGCCTTTTCCAGCTCGGTCTCGTCGATCCCATGTTTCTGGAGATCCGCGACGACTGCGAGGATCGCCGACTTGGCCGCCTCCCGCTTGTCCGGATCGGTATCGGCGTAAGCGGCAAAGAGCCCTTCGGTCGACGGGGTGTAGGCGAACGCTCCGATGCCGTGGGCGAGGCCCTGGCCGTCGCGCACCTGGCGGTAGAGTCGCGAGCTCCGCCCCTCACCCAAGACCGTCGCCAAAACGTCGAGGGCGGGCATGTCCCGGTGGGTCACCCCGGGGATTCGCCAGGCCAGCGAGAGCTTGCTGAGCTGGGTGGAAAACTCCTCGTGCGCCTCGCGGTGGCCGAGTTGCCGGGGCTCGGCAGGCACGGATTCGAGCGGGAGAAAGCCCCTCTGCCATCCGCCAAACCGCGCCTCGATGGCC
>CAZKYJ010000721.1:0-3360 GCA_964556355.1 uncultured Verrucomicrobiales bacterium
GGCACCTTGATGGCGCCGGACGCCCTCTTCTGGATCGCCTCCCAGTCGAAGGGGATGACGGCAGCTGCGGTCATGATGTTGGTCGATGAGGGCAAGCTCTTGCTCGACGATCCGGTCGAAAAGTACCTTCCCGAATTCCGCGGCCAGATGGTGGTCGTCGAGGAGGACGACGACCACCTCCTCCTGAAAAAGCCCGCCCACCCGATCACGCTGCGCGAGGTTCTGAGCCACGTCAGCGGCCTCCCCTTCAGCTCGGAGGCCGAAAAGCCGACCCTCGACGGACTGCCCCTCGCGGCCGCCGTGCGCACCTACGCCATGACGCCATTGCAGACCGAACCGGGGACGCGCTACCAGTATTCGAACGCGGGCATCAATACGGCGGCGCGCGTCCTCGAAGTCGTTTCCGGGATGGCGTACGAGGACTTCATGCAGGAGCGCCTATTCGATCCACTCGGCATGGGGGATACCACCTTCTGGCCCAGCGAAGAACAGGTGGCGCGGCTGGCGAAGTCCTACCGCCCCAATGACGCGAAAGACGACCTCGTTGAGTTCCCCATCAGCCAGCTCATCTACCCACTTACCGACCGGAGAACCCGTTTCCCCATGCCGGCGGGCGGGCTCTTTTCCACCGCCCGGGACACCGCGAAATTTTGCCAGATGCTCCTCAACCGCGGCGAGCTCGATGGTCGCCGCTACCTCAGCGAGGAGGCCTTCACCGAACTAACAATGCGCCAGACACCGGAAGGCGCCCGCGACAGCTACGGGCTCGGCTTCGCAGTGGGCGGCGACTGGTTCGGCCACGGCGGTGCCCACGCCACCAACATGGAGATCCGCCCCGAGGACTGGCTCGCGCTCATCTGGATGGTGCAGCACGCCGGCTTCCCCGGCGACGGCGCCCGCGCCCAGGCCGAGTTCAAAGACTGGGCGCGCGAGACATTTGGGAGGTGACGTCGACGGCAGCCCGCGATCCCGGTAGCGGCGCCTCGCCGCATCGGGAATCGATCGGGGTCACATCATGTAGCGCAGCTTGTCGTAGGCGCGCTTCTCCCTGACGTCCTCGTCAACTGCCGCCGCCAGCTCGTCGAATCCGAACATGGTCTTGACGCGGTGGGTGAGGAGGGCGCGATCGTAGGGGATCTTCCCGGAAGTCCAGTAGGCCGCCGAGTGCGGGGCAAATCGGGAAACCGGCACCGGCCCCTTTTCGTCGGCGACGTTCGGCAGGTTTCGCCACAGGCGGAGGTGCCGCCGATGGGATCCGATCGCCAGCGGCACCAGTTCGGAGTAGCCAGAGTTGGCGAGGTCGGCGATCGCGGCGGCATGGTTGATGACGTGCACCAGACCCCCGTAGCCCACGCGATGGCTCTCCGGTGTCTGCCGGATGACCTCGTCGAAAACCGCGCTCGCCATGCCCTCCATGTCGTCGTAGGGAGGGGTTCCATCCTGTTCGGGCAGCGTGATCTGGTTCCCGGAGATCCTGCCCTTTTCGCTGCCATAGTAGCCGCTCCCTGGGTGGGCGTTGTTGAACAGCACCATCAGCTTGCGAATCCCGTCCACCACCGCGGGCGTCGCCAGCTCCGGGTGCTGCTCGAGCGCACGGATCGCGAGGGAAGCAAAAATGACGTTGTGTCCCGATTCCCGCGGCTTCCCAATGCTCTCTTCAAGCGCCTCGGCGATCCCGTCGATCAAGGTTTCATCAGCCTTCTCCTTCGCAAATGGTTCGAACAGCTCCGGGTCAGCGAGCGGCGACGTCTTCGCCATCTTCTTCCCAAAGACCGATTCTCCCCGCATGATGCGTTCGAGGTCTCCTTCGATGCCCTGGTAGACTTCCGGATCGAGGTCGGGGCGCTGCTCCCCTACGAAGTAGCCGGCGATCACCGCCGCCCCGAGATGTCCGGCCATGGAACTCATGTGGTGGGCGCGAGCCAGCGCGTTGAGCCCCTTGGAGAGATATTCGAACCTGATCATCGTCTACTGTTTACGTGGCAAAGACCGGCTATCTAGTGAGCGAACAGGTGGCGGCGGTGGGAAGGCTGGAAGACTCCCCCTGAGATACGTCTTCCCCGACATCGCCGAGACGGAAGCAAACGTTTCGTAGCAGCTAGCTCCCGAAGCCTCCGAAGACGAGCTTGCAGAGCAGCCACAGCGCAAACCTGATCTCCGGCCAAAAGAATCCGACAGCAAAGCCGAGCGGTAGGCTGATCAGGGCCGAAAGCACCCCGATGCCAACCCAGAGCTGAGAGCCCAAGGCGTAGGCCAGCGAGAAAAAGAAGAATGCGAAGAACCCTCCCAGCAGGCAGCGCCACCCAATCTCCAGCCCTTCTCCGGCCCTCTCTACCCGCGACCAAAAGGCCCGTTTCTTCGGCACCGGATCTTCTGTCACAGGCTTCTTCAAAGGCTACCGGTGCCCGCTGCGGGGTCATCGAGGATCGGTTCCGCCCGCGAGGAGGAGCGATCGCGCGCCCGTTCCTTGGTCACCTTAGCCCACGGGATTGAAGGGGGGAGACCGGGAGCCACGAGGGACCGGCCAGACAGCTCGCGGCTCGCCTAACGCTGCTCACTCGTGGGGGTGCTGCTCCAGGAGCTCGGCGGGGCTGAAGAGTCCGACTTTGGCTTTGATCTCGTCACGCACCCTCTGAACCTCGCCCGGCTGGATTGGGGAAGCTCTGTTGCCGAACGAATTCCGCACGTAAGTGAGGACGGCGGCGACCTCCTCGTCGTTGAGCAAGAACCCGAACGCGGTCATGGGAACCTGGCCGGGGTAGGCTTTCCCGCCGACTTCGATCGGCCCCATGAGCCCGTTGAGCGTGAGCTTGATGAGCCGGTCGGAATTTTCGTTCGCCCACTTGGTCCCGGCGATCGGGGGGAACCCGGCATCCGGCAGACCCTTCCCGTCGGGCTGGTGGCAGGTGGTGCAATGCCCTTCGCGGGCATAGATTTCGGCACCTTTGATGAAGAGCTTGGCATCGGCGGCGGCGAGATACTCCGGCGCCTCGACTTTCTCAGCCTTCTCCCCCGCGACCGCCGCGCCGGAAAAAACGCCCTCGGCAAACTCAACCGTCTGCTTCATGTAGGCATCCACCTCGTTGGCCTTGGCGATGGCCAGCACGCCGACCCCTTGGTTGGCCGGTAGGTAGGTGGCCGCGGTAATGGCCTCCATCCGGACGCGTCCGTGGCGGTCGTGCGCCGCCTCCCCGAGGATCTCGGCGAGATTCGCCAGCTGGTGGCCGTTGAGCCCCGCGACCCGAACCGCGGCGGCGCGGATGCGGTGGTCATCCGATGCCAGGAGCTCAGCGAGTAAGTCCGCGTCGATCTCGTCGGCACCGCAGGGGACCCAGAGCGCCTCCAGCTTGAGCCGGTCGT
>CAZKYJ010000722.1:0-3350 GCA_964556355.1 uncultured Verrucomicrobiales bacterium
CTTTGGTCTCGGTCTCCGTGATTATCTCAAAGAGTGGGAACCCCACCTCAAGGAGACCGAGACCAAAGACCTCGCCGACCTACGGATGGCCGAGCGGATCAAGCAGGGGGGGCTGGTCTACCTCTCGAACCGCTTCCGGATCACCGCGGTGAAAGACGCCTCGTTCGTCGTGAAGACGCTGGAGGCCGAGGTCAGCTTCGAGGATGACTATGCGAAATGCCTCCAGTGGCTCGGTGCCCTCGAAGAGGAGCTCCCCGGCTCGCGGGTGTCCGCCTGCTCCCTGAGCAAGGGGCAAAATCTCAATGATATCCGGATGGAGCTGACCATCCAGCTTCCCATCACCAAAGGCGATGATCCAACCAAGGCGTAAACCAATGAGCACAACTTACTATCACCTCACCGTCATCCTCGCCGTCGCGAGCGTGCTGATACCGGCCGGCCGGTCGCTGGGTGCCGCGGCGGACGTCGGCCTTCTCCCCGGTCAGAAGAAGGCGCTCGTCGTCGAGACGAAAGAGCGGAATCCCTTTGCGATCGTCGTCAAGTCTGAGGAGACGCCAGAGGTTACCGAAGACACGACGCTCCAGGAGCAGCGGATCCGGAAATTCTTCGCCGATGCCACCGTCGGCGGGGTGATGCGGGGAAGCTCGGGCTACAAGGTCCTGATCGGAAGCATGATCCTCGAAGCCGGCGCCCTGGTGCCCCCGGTCATCCCCGGCCAGACCGAGGTCCTGGAAGTCAGGAGCATCGATGAGAAGACGATCGAGTTCGCCTGGGTCGAAACCGAGGACCTGCCGCCGAATGCGCCCGTCCGGCAGATGACGATCGATCTCAATGTGGGACCAGCCGTCCGTACCCAGCTCCCCGGTACCACCGGTGCCAAGGGGGCGGACAATGTGGAATACCGCCGCATGGGCGACCAGCAGGAGGAACTCCGCCAGGCGATGGTAACGGAAGTCGAGCGCTAGGGGGCCCCCCGGTGTTTCCCTGCACCGATAGAAATCCATGAAATACAGAAATCAGCGGTGGGTCGGCGGCCGATGGGCCTTCACCTTGGTAGAGACACTCGTGGCGGCAAGCATGGCGGCGGCGTTCATGACGGCGGCCGTCATGGCCTACTCCGCATTCGCCACGAACGATCTCAACGGCCGGGCGACGGGTGACGTCACCGTCGGAGCTGCCACCCTGGAGAACCTCTTCGGATCCTATGCGCCGACCGATGGCGACGGGAATACCAACCCGATCCGCGAGGTGATCCCTTGGGCACCGAACTACGGTAAAGGGGCGGATCTCGATGGGCTCAAAGACATCTTCTACGAGGACGTCCGGAACGCATCCGCCGTCTTTTGTCTGGCGAGGACCGGCCTGAACACCGCGAGTTTTGGCTCGCTCATGCCGTTGCCTTCGACGATCGATGCCCGCAGCATCGACACGCCGGCGGCCTTCGCCGCCTACATGGAGACCTTCGCGCCCGGGGTGTTCACCGGATTCCGGGGCGTCGCGCCCGCCGCGGCAAAGAACGGGACCATTTTTATCTTCGGGTCGTCGGCCATCGCAAATACGGTCGCCTTGCGCTCGACTTATGATATCGATTTCGTCACCACCACCTCGCCCGTGGGAACCTATGTCGCCATCCGGCGCTACGAGGGGGGAGACCTGACCTATCCCTACGAGATCTTCTACCCCGCCGGCAGCGCGACGCAGAGCTTCGGTCCGCTTTTCGTGGCGTTCGAACGCCGCGCACGCCTGGCCAACGCGGAGACTGGTTTCGACCGGTTCAAAAAGGCCGCCGGCCGGCCCTTCTACTTCATCTGGTGGCCAGATCCTACCGAGCGCCACCTCGAGCCATACCCCAACGGGCCGGCACCTGCCTACACCGCCGGCGTCGATCCACGTGCGGACTACCAGGCGATGACCGCCAGGACTTCCTACTTCTTCGTCGTTCCGATGTTCCCCGCACTCTAGCTGCCACCTCCGGATATCATGATCTCGCACCCAAGCACTCGCCGCCGCCGCGGGGGGGGAATCCTCCTCGTCGCACTCGTCGTCCTCGCCGCCGCCGGAACGGGGCTGGTCGCGTTCCTCTCCGTCCTGGGAGGGCGGGTGATCTACACCGACGAGCAGGAGGGGAACGCCCGGCGACGGGTCGTGCTCTCGAACTCGGCAGCCATGGCCAAAGAGTACTGCTACCGCAACGTGCTCACCGAAGCCTCCGGTACCGCGTTCGCCGATCCTTCGGTACTCGCTTCCACCTCCGATGCCACCGACGTCTGGGGGACGTTCCAGATGGGGGCGTTCGGCATCCCGCCGCTCGCCTCGGAGGACCGCCCGCCGCTCAACCGATTCAGCCCGGCCAACAACGATCTCGGCTATTTCGTGCCGATCCCGGTGACCCTCGGCGACGGGATCGATACTTATACGCCCGATTTCATCGCGCACTCACGCTCACCCCTCCTGGCGGGTGACCCTCTCGTCGTCGGCCGGTCTGCGAGCAACCCGGCCCACGACGTGCAGATCGCGACGGGTACGAGCGACAACGACTACCTCGAAGTCGTGGGGAGGAGCCTCTATCTCAATCCCGGGATGAACACCCACGACTACCATGAGCTGACCCCGGCCTACTCGACGGCGAACGTCGCCATTCCCTTCACCCCCTCCCACCCCGTGTCGGGGGTTGCCGTCCACTCGAATTACCCGTCCGTCCCGATGACCGCGGGCCGGCGGGGGACGAAGCTGGGCTACGATGGCACGATCGATGTCATCGACAACCCCGACAACCCGGGGTCCCTGGTGGCCAAAATCAACCGGTCTCCCTACAACGCGGGCCTGGCGACCGTCACCGAGGCCGCGCTCGCTGCCGGCGACCCCTACGTTGGCAACGGGGTGCGGGAGACCGCGCCCAACACCATCCAGATCGATCTCAACGCTCCCCAGCTCCGGACTGTCTACGTGCAGAGTGGTGTCAACCGAATCGATCTCATCGGGCAGACGACCCCCGAGGAGAAGTCCGATGCGGCCGCCCTCGCCGCGGTGATGCTGGTGGTCGCACAAGATAGGAATCTCGCGACTCTCAGCATCGTTGGCGAAAACGAAAGGCGGTTGTTCGTCGCGGTGAAGAACCCGACCTTCAACTCGACCCTCGCGTGGGAGTTCGCCTCGGCCACCCACACCGCCGCCCCCGCGCCCCGCCTCGACTTCCGGCTCCTCCTCGTCACGGAACGGCTGCGCATCGACTTCAACTTCCCCGGCGACGTGGCCGACGTCCATCTCTTTGGCGGGGTGCACACCGACCTCGAGATCATGGTGGCTAGCGCGGCCGAGAAACTCTATCTCCATCCCCAGCCCATCGTATT